>RDYZ01000221.1 GCA_004293855.1 Oscillatoriales cyanobacterium
TCAGTGCTACATCGACGATAACTATTACGACATTGTGGATGTGGATGGCTTCGGTGCGCCGGTTCCCTGGCTGAGTACGAGCCTGTGGGCGGCGCGACTGGGTGGTTTGGTCTATCTGGCGAGTACAGACGGACGGACGGCCACGGGACATTTACCAGAACAAAGCTTACGGATATATGCCGCTCGGGCACGATCGCATCCTGCGGCCCACGAACAGGGTTTGCGATTGATGATTGGCTCATTGCAACAGCAAGCTGCTGTAAAGGGGTTTGGTATTAGCCCCGTATTTTCGCTGTTTCGTGGCGAAGTGTATCGTGTCATGGTGCGATTAACCAAAGGTCAAAAATTATGTGACCGCAACTATGCCTATCTGGGCTATTGCCACGATTGCGGTAACTATCAGGTCTTGCCGTGGCACAAAATCGGACAATCCAGTTGTCCTCACGATGGTTTACCCCTGACCTTATCGGGGCCTCAGTGGGTTGGAGAACTGCACGATCGCGCCTACCTGCACCAGATGCACGCCGAAGCACAGCACTGTCAGTGGGCAGACGTCGCCGACTGGTTAGCTCAAGCCATAGATGAGGCTGAGATGCCGCCCTATTTCTTTAAGCTGGGCGAGATTGGTAAGCGAGGCCAAATGGATATTCCTAAGCGCGATCGATTGATTGCCGCCCTACGCGATCGAGGTTTTCGGGCGAGTGTCAGCCACGTTAATCGAGAAGCGTTTAAAACCACCGCTGATCTACAAACCTGTGTGGCGATCGCCAAAACATTTGGGGCTGATCCTAAAACAACCTCTGAAAAGACTTAACGTGAAACGTGATTTTCCTCCGTCAGCCGTTTTTAATCGTTAGGATACTTAAAAAATACAGAGAAAAACAAAGTTTATGTAATACCTTGTATCAAGGATATTCCAAAAAACGAATCATCTTGCTTGAGTTTTTTATATTCTGTTCCAGCTTTAACTATAAAAATTCTTAAATTTGACTTCAATATTCACCCATTTCATTCATTTATATCTCGATAGTACAATGGATATCTCATTAGTTGATTCATTTGTAATTCACGTCAAACAAGCACTATTACCAAACTTACATTGCTCGAGCATTCATCCACGCGATCCCGTAAGAGTTCAGGCGTTTCCAGAACCCTGGGAGCTGGTTGGAGTGGGCAACTATGCTGCCGTATTTTCTCACCCAGAATTCCCCAGTTTTGTGGTTAAAGTATACGCACCAGGCAGGCCGGGATTTGAAGAAGAAACTTTAGTGTATGAACGGCTGGGTAAGCATCCTAGATTTTCTCAATACTTTTATGGAGATAAGCCTTTTCTAATCTTAAAACGAATTAATGGTGTCACACTATATGACTGTGTTCATCAGGGTGTAATTATCCCAGAACAGGTTATTCTAGATGTTGATTCTGCATTAGAATATGCTAAGCAACGAGGGCTTCGACCTCACGATGTCCATGGTCGAAATGTCATGATGTTGGATGGGCGCGGCGTTGTCGTGGATGTCTCGGACTTTTTACATCATGGGTCTATGGGGAAATCTTGGGGGGATTTACGTTGGGCCTATTACAACATCTATCGTCCAATTATTGCCCGTTTTGCGTTGCCCATACCTTACAGTATTTTAAATTTAGTCCGGAAACTATATCAGCTCATCCGACGGTAGCGCCCCATGAAAGTCAGCTTGCTTTAAAACTTGAGAGAATACCAGCTTATTTTCTGTATATTCCTTATGATAAGGCAACATGTTATCGGCCTAACTGGAGGCATTGCTACCGGTAAAACTACGATCGCCAATGCAATCCATCATCACTATGGTTTAACCATTCTTGACGCGGATCGCTATGCCCAGGAAGCGGTCGCCCTGGGGTCTCCAATTTTAGCGACGATCGCCGATCACTATGGCCCAGACCTGCTACAGGACGATGGCAACCTAAATCGACGCCAGCTCGGTCAGATCATTTTTGCCAATTCGACGGAACGGCTCTGGCTTGAAGCCCAAATTCATCCCTGGGTGCGGCAGCGCTTTCAGGAAGATTTACCCAGCGCCAGTAACCCCGTAATTTATGTTGTTCCTTTACTGTTTGAAACCGATGCGATCGCCCTTGTTCAGGAAACCTGGGTGGTGTGGTGTTCCCCAGAGGAACAACTAAAACGTCTGATGCAACGTAATAATTTTGATGAGGCGACGGCTCGCCAGCGCATCCTGGCACAGATGCCCCTAGAGCTCAAATGCGATCGTGCCGATCTGGTACTGGATAACTCGGGCGATCGGGAGCGCTGGCGAGAACAAGTACGAGATCGGTTAGGCTGAATTCTAGAGCCTGTACTGTAATGTTTGGTCGATCAACGCCGTCATCTCACCGCTTGACCCGGAGTGTTTAATGCCCCACGTACCCCTAATGCAGCAACTTCCCCCCTCCCCCTGAGACCAACCATTCGCTTACAGCAATGCTACATCCACCTACCATTTTCTCTCTTCGTCAACGTGCGCCAATTTTGTTCTCGGTTTCGTCCTCGATTCATTTTGACTGCGATCGTCGCCAACCTTCTCGGATTAACCGCCATCTCAGTTCTACCCACGAGTGCCTCGGCTGATACGCTTAATCTATCCCGGCGCCGAACCGTCAGCGAACTCATTGAACACAGTGAACGCCTTGCCTTACGAGGAGAGATTCCCGCAGCATTATCTATGCTGGAAGAGGCAGAATCATTACACTCATTGTGGGGGGTCAATGCAACAGCGTGGAATATTTTGTGTTGGTATGGCAGCCTCTGGGGTTATGCCAATGAGGTAATGCCAGCTTGCGATCGAGCCGTCAATCTTGAACCAGATAATATCGAAATTCTCGATAGCCGTGGCCTGGCCCGTTCCTTAACCGGAGATATTGACGGTGCAATTCATGATTTTTCGACCTTCATTCGTGAAACCGAGGATGAAAATCGGCGTTACCAACGTCAAAACTGGGTCGAGATGTTGCGAGTCGGAGAAAACCCGTTTACAGAAGAGGTATTACAATTGCTATTTATTGACTAGAAGTTGGCCTTTTAAATTGGGTCAGTTATGGCAATACTAAACAATTCTCAGACAATACAACGGTACAGGAAAGTCTGCGTTCTACGCTAACCGAGAACGATGCTTGCGATCGCCTAGGGTGATGGTTTTAGAACCTCGTCATTCAAGCTGAGAGCCGTACCATAACGACGCATCATGTCCCTTCAAGCTTCCACAGTAATTACATTCTGAAATAAATAAAATTATGTCGCACGACTCTTCATGCTAGGTTTTTCAAACCTAAAAACATAGACCCGAAGTCATTATCTAAGAATTTAAGATCTATTCTTCTCAACTTCTTCAATACTGCTGTTTTCAGGCTGCAAACTCTACCCTGTGAACATTTTTTATGACTCCCTGATGTTTTAGTCAATCATACAAGTACGACCAAAGACCCATCACCCTTAGTAGATAGAAGCATCTATATCCTATTGATATGCTGTATGACAATGATCGAATTTCAATTTTTGTTGACGGAAACAATATGTTTTATGCACAACAAAAAAATAATTGGTTCTTTGACCCCAGACTTATTTTAGAATTTTTTCAAAATGAGCGGGCGGGTATGAGCCTGGTCAATGCCTTTTGGTACACGGGTCTAAAAGACCCCCAGGATCAAAGAGGGTTCCGTGATGCCTTGATCGGGTTAGGCTATACCGTCCGCACGAAAATCCTCAAAGAGTATTACGACGATATTTCAAGGCGCTATTCTCAGAAGGCCAATCTCGACATTGAAATTGCGATCGATATGTTTAATACCGTCGATCAATACAACCGTGTCGTCTTATTTAGTGGTGATGGTGACTTTGAGCGGGCGATCGAATTACTGCGTTCCAAAAATACCCATATTACAGTGGTCTCCACGGAAGGAATGATTGCTCGGGAACTCCGAAATGCAGCGGATCGCTATATCGATCTCAATAGTATTCGCAATCATATTGAGAAAGTCGAATACTAGAGAGTTCTTGTTGCATCCAGCCGTCTGGTTTGGGGTTAAGAGACACCTTAAACCAGCGTGCTTAAATTTTCTGCGGCTTCATTGAGTAACTGTGTACCCGTTTTAACTTGACCAATACCCGAGGCACTTTCCTGAGCTGCGCTGTTCAGAGAATTCATCGCTTCGACCACCTGCTGAATGGCGGTAACCTGCTGTTTAATGGTTAAAGAAATCTGCTGATTATTCAGTACAACTCGATCCACAGCACCTCGAATCCCGGCCAAAGAATTGGATGTTTCTTGGGAACGAATTACGCCGGATTCTACGGTTTTTGTTCCCTCATCGGTCACCATGACAGTGGAATTAATTGCCGTTTGAATGTCCGCCACTAGGTTGCCAATTTGTGCTGCCGATTGCTTACTCCGATCGGCCAGTTTGCGAATTTCACTCGCCACAACCGAAAAACCACGACCATGCTCGCCTGCCCGCACGGCTTCGACGGCAGCATTTAAGGCCAGCATATTGGTTTGATTGGCTAAGTCACTGACGAGGGTTGAGATATTACCAATTTGGTTCGTTTGTTCGCTGAGTCGCAAAATCTGCTGGGCGATCGCTCCGACTTTATCCTTCAATAAAATCATGCTTTCCATCGTCAATTCCACAGCTTGCGTGCCACTTTCAGACTCCTGAAGGGCTTCGCGAGCGCTCATGGTTGCGGCTTCTGCTTGCTCCATCACCTGACGCGCGGAGGCGTTCAGCTCATCCATGGTCGTTGTGGTTTCATTGACAGACGCGGCTTGCTGGGCGGTGGCACGTTCCTGTTCTGCCACGGTTGCCGCAATTTGAGAGGAGGAACTGACGATCGAAGAGGAAGCCCGATTCAACTGTTTCGCAATAAATTGAGTGATAAACCAAGCCATGAAGAGACCAGAACCAATCAAAGCTACCGCCGAGCCGAGAGCCACCCAAACCAGGGCGGTGAGGGAATTGTTTTGATGTAATTCCACCTCTTCGACTAACTTGATCTGGCGCTGACGAAATTGATCGAACAATGCGGATGTATTTTCAGCCAATTCTCGACCGTCATCTGTTTTCCAACGCTGAATCGCCTTCTCGGATTGCCCTGCATTCACCAAGGCAATTAATTCATTATTCAGAAGACTAAGTTTATCAAGGGATTGATTCAGCGTCGAAAAGATCTCCTGTTGCTCGGGATCAATCAACGATATTTCTAATTCTTGGCGTAGCTCTTCAAGTTTATCTTCTGCAACCTTATAGGAGTCGAGGGAAACCTGATTCTTGTCTAGAAGATAGCCCCGCGTGGTGCGAGATGAGATTTGAGCATTCAACGCGATCGCATCAATGCGCTCTAGATTTGATCGATAGGAACTCAAGCTATCAATGGTGTTTCGGAGAGAGCGAGTGTGGGACCAAATGCTCAAGCTTGAAATGACTGCGACCACAACAGGGACGCTATACCCCAAGGTAATCCAACGTCTAATTTGACCGTTTGTCTTCATCGTTTGAACTATCCGAAAGTCTCAAAGTTTAGCCAAAAAGAAGTTGTACAGGAGAGTTTAGCTCGCTAATTTTCGGCTTTATTTCTAAGTCCTAGTGAGCTGAAACAGACTCGATATTTTCTGCGATGAACATACCAACAAAACCAAGATGACTCAAGGCTTTGTTATGGAAGAGTTTATCGATCTGTTTCCCGATGATTAAGGTCGAGCCACTCTGATACTGTGTACACTAACTTTCACATACATCATACGTAGGCTTTTTTCTCTACCGGAGTTGGATACGGCAAAAATTAACATCTCCGTCAAAATAACGGGGTTATGTTACAAACTTTTGGCGTAAAACCTGGTGAGTTTCGATCGCGTGAGGTTGCCGCCAGAGGCTAGGGGATGCTAAATCGAAAAGGCTTCTCCGGGAATGGGTAAGATACTGCGAACGTCCGGGCACTGCGCCGCTAGGGTTTGCTGAAACCCGCTTTCTGTCCCGGACATGGTCAGTAAACCATTGAGGATACCGGTGAACTCAACATCGCCGCGCGTGGTGGTCGGAATCATAAAGCGGGGCTGGAGCAAGCGTGCAACCTCAAGGGCGGCATCTTCGCCCTTGATGAAGGCGCCAACGATCGGCAAATTCAACCCGACGATCGGCACAATGACCGCATCGACGGGGTCAGCGGCGTCTAGGCTAGGGCGATGGTGAAAGCCGTGGGGCTCGTAATACAGGCTGCCGGTGGCGCTGCGAATAAAGTAGGCATTTTCGATCAGCGTTGGACCGATCGGAGAGCCCGGAACCGCTTGAATGGTGATGTCTTTGAAGGTTGTGGTTTGTCCGTGGTCGAGGGAGGTGATGTTGGTATAGCCAAGATCACGGACAACATTCGCTGCATTTGGTGAAGCAATGACGGGAATAGTGGGATCAAGCTGCTTGAGGGTGGGGGGGTGAGCATGATCCGGCAGACCTTGGGAGAGCAAAATAGCGTCTATTTGGCTGGGGATGGCTTTGGGTTTGGTGCGATCGCCCTTAAAAAACCAGGCTTGATTGGCGAAAACCAAGGAACCAACCAACCAGGGGTCAAGCAAAATATGGGTTCCGTTAAAGTCAAATAACCACGTGTTGCTGTCAAGGTAGGTTAGCTGCATCGTTGAATTTTAAAGATGGATTGCGATCGAATGGTGGAATCGAGCTAAATGCTTCGCGGGAGCAGGCCGCGCGGGAACGATCGGCGCATAGCTGTCCTCAGCAAAGCCTAAAAATTATGGGTTTGTACTGGGTAATGTAACGTTTTGTAGGCTAAACGGTGGCCTTCTCAGGACAGGCTAGGGGGTGAGAAATCTCCATGAGCAGGACTAGCACAGGTTTTGCGTATTGTTCTGAATCCTCGGGAGGCTTGGATAAGTCTGATACGATCGAGACTAGGGTGCAGAGCCTAGAGTCACCTAGGGGCTGTTATCAATCATCAAGTTCTAGCGCTGATCCGGTCCGGGTAAAACGCCCCTCGTTGTGCGGGTTGGGGCGTTCCACCGCTTGCCCGATCGGAGTTCTACGATGAATTGATGACACGACCTCAGCTTTCGCGGCATAGGCGATAATTGGCTTAGCAGCGTGACGTAGATCGATATATCCAGGGTATCCACCCCATTCTTTTGCACCAAGATCATGGCGAAAACGGCACATCACAATCTCAAGGGTCACAGTCTCGAGCTCTTGCAGCAATACCGCCAGGAGCCTTCAACTCAGGTTCGGAATCAGATTGTTCAAATCAATCTTGGCCTTGTGCGTAAGGAGGTGCATCACTGGATGGCGAAGTGCAGCGAATCCTATGATGATCTGTTGCAGGTGGGAAGTATGGGGCTCATTCGGGCGATCGAGCGATTTGACGCCTCGAAAGGCGTGGCGTTTAGCTCGTTTGCGGTTCCCTATATTCGGGGGGAAATCCAGCATTATCTGCGCGATCGTAGCACCACCGTCCGCATTCCTCGCCAGTGTATCGATCTCAAACGGAAAGCGTCGCGTGTGGCTCAAACCCTGCGTGATGAGCTAGGTCGTATGCCGAATGACCATGAAATTGCCGCACGGCTCGGGGTGTCTCTCGATGCGTTAGATGACGCTCACCTGGGTTACCGCAATCGGGATTTGTTAAGCCTGGATGCACCCGTTAGTTCTCAGGAAGAGGAATCCCTCTCGCTGGGTTCTACGGTTCCCGATCAGCGCTACCGCAGTTTTCAACTGGCGGAAGAGGATCGGTTACTGTTGCAGCAAGCTTTGACACGCTTAGAAGCTGGAACGTGCAAGGTTTTAGAGTTTGTCTTTTTACATGACATGACCCAAAAAGAAACCGCAGAGGAGTTAGGCATTAGTGCGGTTACGGTGTCACGTCGTCTGAAGAATGGTCTCGCGGCCCTACGATCGAGCTTGCAGGGTAACCACGATCGCCCGAATTCCAAAAACTAGACGATTTACGATCGCGATGGGGGAATTGCTCCAAAGGAAGTGAGTTGATCCGGTCGATGGTGATCGGAGATGATCCCCTTGAGGATGGCGGGATCACAGCCTGCCCTAGGGGTGTTTGAACTTTCCTGCTGATAAAAGCTGTGGGTTGAAAATTTCTGTCATGATTTGCTCAAAGTAAGCTTGGTAGATCGATGTCGCCGTTTTTTCATGCTGATTGGTCTCGCTACTATGCTGCGGTGGCGATCCAGCCTCCGCGACATACCTTAATTCGGACTCTGACCCTATTCGATCGTGAACAACGACAGTCGGCGCGATCGTTCTCGCCTACCCAATCACGCGCAGAGACACCGGGCAGGAACCGGGCGGCGGATCTCGGGTGCGGCACTGGACGCGATACCTTGCTGTTGCTCGAGCGTGGCTGGCACGTTTTGGCGATCGATGCTGAAATCCAGGCCATCACGGCACTTCAGGAACAGATCCGCGATCGGGATAATCCACAATTAGCCGACCAACTTTCGACCCAATGCTGCGCCTTTGAAGCTATCCAGTGGCCTCCCTCGCTTCAGCTTGTGAATGCCAGCTTTTCCTTGCCGTTTTGTCCACCCGATCGCTTTGGGGCGGTGTGGCAGGCGATTCGGCAAACCTTGCAGGCGGGCGGCTGGTTCTGTGGCCAATTTTTTGGCGATCGGGATGAATGGTCAGCCTACACGGATGTCACGAACGTGTCTCGATCGGATCTGATGGCCCTGTTTCAGGGAGCCACGATCGTCGAACTCGAAGAGGAGGAATACGACGGGCAAACCGCAACGGGAAGCCCCAAGCATTGGCATATTTTTCACGTCATTCTTCAATTTCCCATGCCTCGTCTACCGAGTGCTAGGGACTGCCCTGAATTGAATGGCTAGTCCTGACCCAGCCCGGTTTACAGCTCCTCGCTTGGGATTGGGTGGTGTCACAGTTCCCGGATCGGGCTTCTAGGATTAATTGATGACACGCGCTAGGCGTTCGACCCATGCAGGGTTAGGATCAGTCGGGGTTCATCAATGTCAGCGATCGCGGCTCACGCCCTCCTCCTAGACGATCGCGACTAACCCCCGGATCGACACTATCGCACCCACGCCACTGCTGCTCTCTTGCCATGACGATCGCTGTTATCGATAACTACGACAGTTTTACCTATAACCTGGTGCAATACCTCGGCGAACTCGGTGCCACCTACCCGATCGCAGCAGATATCCAAGTCTTTCGGAACGATTGCATCACCCTCGACGAATTGCGCGACCTCAACCCGGCTGGAATCGTGATCTCCCCCGGCCCTGGACGTCCCTTGGATGCTGGAATTTCCCTCGATGTTATCCGTCAATTTGGCCCCAAAATACCCGTGCTCGGAGTCTGTCTCGGTCACCAAGGCATTGGTGAAGTCTTTGGCGGCCAGGTGGTCTCAGCGGGTGAGCTGATGCATGGTAAAACCTCGCCGGTGCATCATACGGGAGTTGGCGTCTTTGCGGGACTGGCAGAACCCTTTACCGCCACGCGCTACCACAGTCTTGTGATCGATCGATCCACCTGCCCGGACTGTCTGGAAATTACGGCCTGGGTTGATGACGGCACGATCATGGGAGTGCGCCATCGGGACTATCCCCACCTTCAAGGCGTTCAATTTCACCCTGAAAGTATTCTCACGGAGTCGGGGAAACAATTACTCAGTAACTTTTTAAGTGCGATCGCGTCCCCTTAGGAGGATCAACGGCCTACCCTAGCGTGCTCAGTGAACATCAGCTCTCCTGTGGGATCAGCCGTTGAGCGCCCGACCCGAACCAAAAACTAGGGGCTGAACCCTTGGCTGGGTCAACGTTTTAAGTTGAACTGAGCACAGCCCCTAGACCGCTCGATTCCCGATCCTTCGACTCTAGACTTTCTCGACTTCATGAAACGGCGACAATTTTTACACGGCGTCCAACTCAGCACGATCGCAGCCGTAGCCGCGATCGCCACCGGATCACGCACACCGGCGCGATCGCAAACCACCTCCCTGAGCATTACCTATCTCGGCCATACCTGTTTTCGCTTCAGTGGCGGCGGCCTGACCGTGATGGCGAACCCCTTCCGGCCCGGCGGCTGCACAGCAGGCTACCCCGCACCCGACGCCCGTAATGCAGATATCACCGTCGTCAGTAGCCTCCTGCTGGATGAAGGGGCGACGGATAACGTACGCGAGGATCGATTGCTGTTTGAGTCGGGGGTTTATCAGTTTGACAGCACGAAATTTGAAGGGATTCCGATCGACCACGATCGATTTGATGGCAAACGCTTCGGCACAAACCTCATTTGGATGTGGAACCAAGCCGGGATCAAGATCGTGCACCTCGGCGGTGGTGCGGCTCCCCTACAATTTGAACAGCGGGTGCTCATTGGCCGCCCGGATGTGTTGCTCCTGCCGATCGGTGGCGGCGACAAAGCCTACACCCCCGACGAAGCCTTAGTCATCCTGCGGGCTCTCAATCCGCGTTTGGTCATCCCCACCCATTACCAAACAACCGCCGCCGACGAGGCTGCCTGCGACATTGAGCCGCTGTCCTCTTTCCTCGAACTAGAAGCCCTGCAAACCCTGGAAGACCAAGGCGATATCGTCCTGCGATCTGCCTCCGGTACGCTCACACTGACCGCATCAGCCTTACCCGCCAACGACGACCCCACCCAAATCTATTTACTAACTCCGCAGGGTCTCCCCAGTGCCTCCAACCTTCGGATCTCCGTTTAGTGATGGGTTGCCAGCTTCAGGCTTGAGCACGGCTTTGTTCTGATTGTTCGGTATTGTCCGATCGCTGGATTGTCCGATCGCTGGAAGGACGGATCGCCCCAAGCCGATCGTCCGACAGACTAACAATTGTGGAGGAACGCATCAATCCGAGCCCGCCTCGGTTATAACCGGTGAAGCGTCAACCCATCGGGTCGATCAACCGGTTTGTTGACCCTTCTAGCCGAGGAATCCCCGTGCCTTTAAGTCGGGGAGGATGTCAAGATATAGAGCATGGCCGAACAGCACACGGTGTTTTTCGCACAATGCAACGGCCATGTCATGTTGCTCACTCCCGATCGCAGGCCACACTACGACAGGCGGAATGGAACTTAGAAACGCGCAACTTTCGCAAAGCGGCTGGAGTCAAAAACTTCTGCAATGGGTTAACCTCCGGGCTGAAGAAAGCGAACGAACTTTTTTGATGTTCGCTTTTTACACGGCTACGTCCGTGGGTTTGATTTGGCTCGAAGCCGTGACGGTCGGTTTATTTCTAGACGAATACGGCGCAGAATCCCTGCCGTTGATCTACATCGCGGGAGCTGCCGTCGGATCAGCCCTGGGATTTTTCTACGAATGGCTGCAAGATATTTTGCCCATGCGACGATCGATCGTCGCGATCGCGCTGTTTCTCGCCATTCCCACCCTGCTGTTTCGCTGCGGGCTCGAACTTCCCGCCCTGCTGAGTGCATCCATTTTCGGGATGCGGTTATGGATCGATGGGGCCTACGTTCTTAACGACCTCAATACTTCGATCACCGCCAACCAACTCTTTAACATCCGCGAAATTAAACGCGCCTACCCGATCGTCAGCAGCGGCATTTTAATGGCGGATGTGATCAGCGGCTTTTCCCTCGGCCCCTTGATCACGGCGATCGGGCTGGAAAACGTCCTGTTTACCGCCTGCATCATGATGATCGTCGGGGCGATCGTCCTGTTCTACCTCGGCGAAACCTACAGTCAAGCCTTCCCAGATTCCAATCTCCGCACCGACGAAGATCGCACCGATTACACCACCCGCCGCCTCCAAGGCCCGCTACAGACCTATGTGTGGCTGTTGGTGACGTTCTTTGTGCTCGTAGAGGCGCTCTACGTTCTGATCGATTTTCAGTTCTTTAGTGAGCTAGAACTTCAGCTTGATGCCGCTAGTCTTGCGGCTGGAATTGCGGCATTTTTAGGGTTATTTAACGGTGTTCTGGGTATTTTCGAGCTGATTACCCAATGGTTTGCCTCAAGCCGCCTGGTGGAACGCATCGGGGTCTTTCGCGCCGGGGCGATTTTACCCACCCTGGTCATTGCGATCGGGATTGGATCGATCATCTGTGCCTGGAATGGCTGGCTCACCCTGTTTATCGGGATTGTGGCGATTAAATTCGTCGATGAGCTGTTCCACTACACCCTGATTGAAGGAACCGGGCCGGTCTTATTTCAGCCCCTACCCGAAAGCCAACGTAACAACCTCCAGGCTCGCGTGAATGGCGTCGCTGAACCACTGGCGACGGGCGTAGCGGGGGTCGGCATGTGGGCGGTCATTACCTTTGGCAAACAGTTCTTTGATGACGAGGCATGGCCTGCTATTCAAAGTCAGCTTTTCCTCTGGATTATCATCGCCGTCGGTAGCGCCTGGGTGGTGGCGATTTGGTTAATGCGATCGCGCTATGTGGAGCTGCTGGTCTTCAGTGCAGAGCGGGGACGTCTCGGGGTCTCGGATGTGGATTTGCGAGCCCTGAAGCGATCGGTCGTTGAAACCCTAGAGAAACAAAAATCCGATGCGGACAAGCGATCCTGTGTGGAACTGCTGACGCAAATTGACCCAAAAAATGTGGGCGATGCCCTGGCTCCTCTGCTCGAAACCCTGTCACCGAGCCTCAAGCGCCAAAGTCTTGAGGCCATGCTGAACTACCCCAATCCCCAATACCTCACCCCTGTCCGTGAGTTAATTGCAACGCCGCAACAGCCGGAAGTTTTAGCGCTGGCCCTGCGTTACATCTGGCTGACGGAAAAAACTCCCAATATGGAGCAGCTTCAGCCCTATTTACGCCCCGAGGTTGATCCCGTGGTGCGTGGTACGGCGGCGGCGTTGATTATGCGCAAGGGCGATCGCAATCAAAAAGCAGAAGCCACGAATACACTGCGGTTGATGCTGACCAGTGCCCAGGAACGGGAACGGGTGATGGGAACCCAAGCCTTGGGCGAGGCGGAATATCTCCAAGGCTTACGGCTCTATATCCCGAATTTGCTCAAGGATGATTCGTTGCGGGTGCGCTGCGCTCTGCTGGAAGTCATCGCATCGACCCACCTCGAAGAGTATTACCCCTCGTTGCTGCGGGGTCTGTATTACAAATCCACCCGAGAGGCCGCCATGCGATCACTGGTTCGCCTCGAAAATGAAGTCCTCGATCGGCTGGTGGCCCTCGCCGAGGACATCAATAAGCCGGACTTGGTTCGGATGTATGCCTGGAATACGATCGCGGAGATTGGCACCCCCGAAACTCTCTACGTTTTAATCTCCCACCTGATGACGGCCTGGGGGATGAACCGGCGTAATATTTTACGCATTGTGCTCAAAATCCCGAACGAACGGGGGATCGAAGCCGCCCTCGATCGCCTGGGTCGTAGCGGTATTGAGCTGATGATCGATCAGGAGTTGATGTTCCTGGGCCGCATTTATGGAACCCTAATCGATCTCGAACCCCTGACCAACACACTAACCGCCGATGTGAGCGATGGCATCCCCACCATGCTGCTCGAAAGCAATGCCGCTGGTGGCTTAACCCCTGAGTATGCGGCGACGCTGCTCCGGCGATCGCTTCAGGATCTCGAAAGTGACGCCGAAGAGCGTCTGTTTTTACTGATGCGTTTCCTCTATCCCCTCAGTTCGATCCAGGCGGCGACCTTCAACCTGAAATCCGGCTCCCCGTCTTCCATGGCACGGGGGATCGAAATTCTAGACAACACGATCGACATTCCCAGCAAACGCGCCCTGCTCAGTGTGCTCGACGGTCAACCCTACCGCGAAAAACTCCAAAATCTGTCCGATACTGTCGAGTACGTCCCGATGAACCTGAGCGATCGCCTACGTCGTTTGCTCGAACTGCGTCACTTTCTCTCGGACTGGCCCCTTGCTTGCTGCTATCACCTCGCCCGAGTCGCCCGTACCGCCTTGACCACCGAGCAAACTGTAGGAGGTCTACGTCACCCAACGGGCTTTGTGCGGGAGGCCGTCCTGTCCTATCTCAAGGTTGCCTCTCCACGAGCCCTGGTAGAATTGCTACCGAAGATGCAAAGCGATCCCGACCCCTTAGTGTCGGCTCAGGTTAAGGCACTCATGACCGATCTGGGGCTAGAGCATTCCGCCTAGGGCCAAGAGATCGATCGGGCTCCGACCGGACTCGGGTGGGTTGAAGGCTTGGGTGTTCGGCGATTACAGTTGTCTGAGATGACGTTCTACCGGGCGATCGCGCTGCCATTGCAGCCGAAAAGTGGTGAATGGCACGGTCGATGGCTTTGCATTTGCTTTAATCTGTTGTCAGAGGCGTTCAGAGGCTCTCAAACTTGCCCGTGAGGATGGACAAGCCCACGATCCAAACACCGATCGGGCTTACATCATGGTTTAAGCTTGCAATCCTAGGATTTAGATTGTCTTCTGGCGATCGCCCGTTCTTCCGCGACTACCCGCTTTTTCTCGCACTATGCTCACAAGTGTCGATCGGCTACTGTTTGTACGCGGCGTCCCCATCTTCAAAGAATTGCGAGATGATTTTCTCGTACGTCTCGCCTCGGTGATGGATGAACTGTCGTTTCCCACCGACCATACAATTTTTACGGAAGGACAGGAGGGGCGATCGCTCTACATCGTCGTTTCGGGGATTGTTCGGGTTCACCTCGGCGATCGAGATTTGGCGAAGCTTTCCCAAGGGGCGTGCTTTGGTGAAATGTCGCTGTTTGATGCGGAGCCAAGGTCGGCCTCGGTGACGACCTGCGACCCGTGTGAATGCTTGATGTTGACCCAACAGCAGCTTTACGATGCGATCGATGAAACCCCCGGCATTGCGATTAATATCATTCGCCTGCTGTCGCGACGCACCCGCGAACTGAACCAAAAGCTCAATAGCCTCGAAGCCGCTAGACAATCCGACGCACAACTCCGTAACCTAGGGGCGTAATCGCTCGCGATCGTGTCATGACTGACCTGTTTTCTGTTCCGCTGCGTGCCGTGATTTTCGATATGGACGGCGTCCTAACCGACACGATCGACTATCACTACCGCACTTGGCAGCGTTTATTCGATGAAGAAAATATCCCGTTTAACCGCGAGCAAAATGAAGCGCTGCGCGGTCTCTCGCGTCTCGATTCGCTAAATGCGGTTCTGGGCGATCGGCCCATTTCAGACGCCAAAAAGCAAGAATTTCTCGATCGCAAAAATCAATATTTTCACGAGTTCATCGAGCAGATGGACGCAACGGCACTGCTACCCGGAATTGCCCACCTGTTACCGGAAATCAAAGCGGCGGGCTTACCGATGGCGGTGGCGTCTGCTAGTCAAAATGTTACGAAGGTGTGTACCCAATTGGGCATCGCCGATATGTTTGACGCGATCGCCAATGTTTACGATGTGCCGAACTCAAAACCCGCGCCGGATGTGTTTCTACACGCCGCGCAGCTCATTGGTGTTGAGCCAGAGGCGTGCTTGGTGATTGAAGACGGCGGGTCGGGCATTGCAGCGGCCTTGGCTGCCGGGATGCGCGTGCTCGGGCTGGGTTCGCCGGAGATTGTCGGAGCGGCCCATGTGGTGTTGCCGGATTTGGCGGGTGTCACCTGGGCCGATCTGCGCGATCGCTTTGAGGTTCCGGACATCGCGGCGTCAAGTGTTGTGTCATCGGTCGGACGGTAAAACAATCATGGGCAGAATTCAGCAGGCCATTCAGCAGACCATTCAGCAGGCACTGGGCGGGATCATTCCCCACCGGATGCAACACGACTGGGTCACGAGTCAGCGGGCGATCGTGACAGCCTGTCGTACCTGGTGGCAAGATTGGTCGCGGCTCCTGGTGGTCATGGTGCTGGCCGTGAGTCTGGTAGGCTGTGTCGATTACGACATTGGCATCAATTTTCGGAGCCAAACGGAAGGGGCGATCGTTCAACACGTGCGTGTGGCCGATCGGCTCAGTGCCCTTGATCGCGAAACGGTGCGATCATGGACTGATAGCCTCACCCGTCGCGCGAAGGATTTGGGGGGGCATGTGCGTCAGCTCCGCAATGGTGATTTTGAGGTCACCATTCCCTTTATCAATGGCGACGATCTTGCGGACAAATTCGATCAATTTTTTGGTGCAACGGAAACCGAATTATTCGTTGTCCCGGAGGCCAGTTCCACGTTCAAGGCGGAGGAGTTGCCCAAAATTGCATCAAGCCTATCGATCGTGCAGCATAATTTTTTGCTCGCCATTCGCAACGACTTGAGCCTTGATTTTGATTTACGTGGCCTGTCACTCCTGTCCAATTTGGGTCGATCGCCATTTCAAACCGAAAGTAGCCAATCCTCCTTCATTGATTTACGCTTTCACCTCACAACACCCTGGGGTTTGGCCGCGCTAGACACTGATACCGGCGTAACAGCCGAGAGCCAAGGATTGGATACTGTCTGGACACTGCAACCGGGTGAGATGCAGCACATCGAAGCCAGTTTTTGGATTCCTAGCCCGATCGGGATTGGAGCCTTAGCGGTTCTGGTTCTAACGGCGATCGGCAGTACCTTAAAACACCGAGTGTTCGCCAAACTGTGGCCGAAAACCCACGCTGTTTAACTGCGTTCATCCGCCCAGACAACGAACCCTGGAGACCTCGCGAGTCAGTCCCAGCAAGGACAGGCTGCGGCTGAGGATAACCCTGAACTTCTCCGTGTTCTGGCAAGGCAAGGCAGACCGATGTCTCGATCGCAGCCTTCTGCCTTGAAACAGGAATGAAAAAGTCTGTTAACTTAATTAAAGGCTTTCGACGTTGATCGGTGGGCTGTCCGTGGCCTCCGTCGAGCGTACAATTTTGATTTTGGCATCACCGCGATCGCCATCCCAGATTTTTCCGTTTCCCAACTGCGATCGATTCGATTCGCTTTTTTTAGCTCACACCTATGAATATTCTCAACGACCTGCTCGCCGTTGCGCCCAAATCCTCGAAAAAGCAGAAAAAACAGAAAAACGAGTCAGCGCTACCGGGCATAACGCAGCGTCGTCGCATCGAGATTAAATCTCAGCGCGAAATCGAAATCATGCGCCAATCATCGCGTATCGTTGCGACCGTGCTCAAGGAAATTTCCGAGCTGGTAGAGCCGGGAATGACCACGGCGGATCTGGACGCCCACGCCGAAAAGCGTATCCGTGAGATGGGTGCAACCCCAAGCTTTAAGGGCTATCACGGTTTTCCAGCGTCGATTTGTTCGAGCATTAATGACGAAGTGGTTCACGGTATCCCGAACAAGAAAAAAGTCATCCGTGAAGGGGATGTCCTCAAGGTTGATACCGGCGCTTATTTTGAAGGGTTTCACGGCGATTCCTGTATTACGATCGCGGTCGGCCAGGTCTCAGACAACGCAGCCAAGCTGATCCGGGTGGCGGAAGAGTCGCTCTACAAAGGTATTGAGCAAGTCAAAGCCGGAGCCTATTTACTCGACTTAGCCGGTGCGATTCAGGATCACGTCGAGGCAGCAGGTTTCAGTGTCGTCGAAGAATTCACCGGGCATGGTGTCGGTCGCAACCTTCACGAAGAGCCATCGGTGTTTAACTTCCGCACTCGGGAAATGCCGAACGTTAAGCTCCGTGCCGGGATGACGATCGCGATCGAGCCGATCGTCAACGAAGGATCGAAGCACACCAAAATTCTGTCCGATCGCTGGACAGCGGTGACGATCGATAAAACCCTGTCCGCGCAGTTTGAGCATACGGTGCTGGTCACCCAAGATGGCTACGAAATCCTGACCGATCGCACCTTGGTTTAAGGGCGAACGATCGGCCAAAGTCCGAAGGAGGGGCATGATCTTAGCGATCATGCCCCTTTTCCGTCTGGTTTGCCCGAGCCCATGTCCACAACACGGCTCAAACCCGTCCAGCGCGATCGGCAAGCAAACCGATAAAATGTATACAATTTGCGGCTTTTCTTCATCCCATGGATATCAAACACGGCTTTCTCGACACCATTGGTAACACTCCCCTCATTCGTCTCAACAGCGTTAGTGACGAAACCGGCTGCGAAATCCTTGGGAAAGCTGAATTCCTCAATCCAGGCGGATCGGTCAAAGACCGCGCGGCCCTCTACATCATCCAAGACGCTGAACAGCGCGGCCTGCTCAAACCGGGCGGCACTGTGGTCGAAGGCACGGCAGGCAACACCGGGATCGGCCTGACACACATTTGTAACGCGAAAGGCTACAAGTGCCTCATCGTGATTCCAGAGACCCAATCTCAGGAAAAAATGGACGCCCTGCGAACCTTGGGTGCAGAAGTTCGCCCCGTGCCCGCTGTGCCGTACCGCGATCCGAATAATTACGTCAAACTATCGGGACGACTGGCGGAGGAACTGGATAATGCCATTTGGGCCAACCAGTTTGATAACCTTGCCAATCGCAACGCCCATTACGAAACCACCGGCCCCGAAATTTGGGCGCAAACCGGAGGGAAGGTAGACGCCTGGGTTGCTGCGACTGGAACCGGGGGAACCTACGCGGGGACGGCGATGTTTTTGAAGGAGAAAAATCCGGCACTGAAATGTGTGGTTGCCGACCCGATGGGTAGCGGATTATACAGTTACATTAAAACGGGTGAAATTAAACCGGAAGGTCGTTCGATTACGGAAGGCATTGGTAATAGTCGGATCACGGCCAATATGGAAGGTGTTCCGATCGATGATGCGATTCAGATCGACGATATGGAGGCTCTGCGTGTGGTTTATCAACTGCTACGGCAAGATGGCTTGTTTATGGGGGGCTCCGTCGGCATCAACGTGGGGGCAGCCGTAGCTCTGGCGAAACAGATGGGGCCGGGACACACGATCGTCACCGTTCTCTGTGATAGCGGTTCGCGTTATCAATCCCGTTTGTATAACGAAGACTGGCTGAAATCTCAAGGTCTCAGTGTGGCGTAACCCCATGACAGCTTACGCATCCCTCTCTCCCAGGGCCGGTCAATAGTATCCCGCAACCTCCCACCATCCTAAACATCATGGAAACTACCAGACCCCGCGACGTGCAATGCCTCGAGATTGCGACCGACACCATGATTTTTCGATCGCGCAGTTGGGGACGATTTCGCTTTGAAATTGAATATGCTTTGCAGCGCGGCACCTCTGCCAACAGTTATCTGATTAAAGGGAGCAAGATCGCCCTATTTGACCCGCCGGGTGAATCCTTCCGGGACATTTTCCTCACCGCCCTTGCTGAACACCTCGACCTATCCACGATCGACTACATCATCTTGGGTCATATCAACCCCAACCGAGCCAAAACCCTCGAACCATTACTTGATCTCGCCACCAACGCCACCCTTATCTGCTCCAACCCGGCGGCTATTTCCCTGCAACAGCTCCTCCCCAATTTGCCGGAAACCCGCATTAAAGTGATGCGTGGTGAGGAAAATCTCAACCTTGGTAACGGTCACCGACTGCTGTTTACGCCTGTCCCAACACCTCGCTGGCCGGGAGCTTTGGCTACCTACGACACCAAAACCCAGGTATTATTTACCGATAAATTTTTTGGAGCGCACGTTTGCGGCGATCAGCTTTTTGATGAAGGCTGGGCACTCTACACCGAAGACCGGCGCTATTATTTCGATTGTCTGATGGCTCCCCATGCACGTCAGGTGAGTACGGTGCTGGAAAAACTGAGCTCATTGCCGCCAGTGCGGTTTTATGCACCGGGTCACGGCCCCCTAGTGCGCTACGGTCAGCAAGAGTTGACCCATTCCTATCGGGAATGGAGTGCCAAACAGCAACAACAGGAAATTACCGTTGCGCTGGTCTATGCGTCGGCCTATGGCAACACCGCCGCGATCGCCCAGGCTCTGGCTAGCGGCATGACCAAGGCGGGGGCTCAGGTGGAATCGGTGAACTGTGAAGTGACCTCACCGGATGAAATTAAGGCCATTCTCGAACGATCGGCAGGCTTTGTGATCGGATCACCGACCTTGGGCGGCCATGCGCCAACCCAGGTGCAAACCGCCTTAGGGGTGGTGTTATCCGAAGTGCCGAACAGCAAACTCGCCGGGGTGTTTGGTTCATTTGGTTGGAGCGGTGAGGCGATCGATTTGCTTGAAACAAAGCTGCGGAATGCGGGCTTTCAGTTTGGGTTTGAGCCAATCCGTGTCAAATTCACCCCCACAGAAGCCGTGATGAAAGCTTGCGAAGAAGCGGGGACAGACTTTGTGCAGGCCCTGAAAAAACAAGAGAAGGCAGCCAAAAAAGCCGCGACACCGATCCAGTTAGCAACCAGTACAGAACAGGCGATCGGGCGAATCGTCGGGTCCATGTGTATTCTGACGACGCAGCGCAATGAGGTTTCGAGCGCCATGTTAGCCTCCTGGGTATCCCAGGCCACCTTCTCACCGCCAGGGATTACGGTCGCAGTCGCGAAGGAACGGGCGATCGAATCACTGTTATACAAAGGCAATACCTTTGCGCTCAACATCCTGGGCGACGGCAAGCACATTAACCTCATGAAGCATTTCCTTAAACCATTTGCTCCAGGGGAGGATCGATTTGCAGGGGTGGACTGGGAACCGGGCAGCAATGGTCAGCCCGTGTTAAAAGAGGCGATCGCCTGCCTCGAATGCACAGTCAAAGAACGGATGGAATGCGGTGATCACTGGCTGGTGTATGCCACCACCGAAGCGGGTACGGTGTTTGATGCCGATCGGGTGACCGCCGTTCACCACCGCAAAACGGGTACGTATTACTAAGATCTGCCACATTACTAAGATCTGCCACTACAGATAAAAATCGGGTTGTGTCTTCACACAACCCGATTCTCCAGGGTCAATTCACATTCCACGTCACATTCCCTTGCTCATCATTGACCACAACATTAATCGCCTGACGATCTCCCTCATCTCCCGTAAACGTACATTCAAACGCGCTGCCCACCGCTTCCACACGAAACGGGTTTTTC
>RDYZ01000191.1 GCA_004293855.1 Oscillatoriales cyanobacterium
GCGATCGATACGCACAAAAGACAGACAGTAGCGTGTATTCCTCGCTGTATATCGGATAACAGTTTGGAGATTGCCCTATGCATGATCCCTGGGGAGAGGTGCGGGTTCAGCGGCAGGTTTTTGGCAGTGACTTAGGTCTACTCGTCGAGTTACAGGGATGGTTTGAAAACTTTTGCCAACAACATCCTTTGTTGGTGCAGTGGGATATAACCCAGCGGTATCGCTTCAAACTGGCGATGGTTGAGGGTTTTACCAATACGGTGCGGCACGCTCACCAG
The DNA here is from genome assembly GCA_004293855.1 of Oscillatoriales cyanobacterium. Taxonomy (GTDB): domain Bacteria; phylum Cyanobacteriota; class Cyanobacteriia; order Cyanobacteriales; family Geitlerinemataceae; genus RDYZ01. The sequence goes on from RDYZ01000191.1 coordinate 279, forward strand.
CATTTGCCATCTGAGACTGAAATTGAAGCGGAAATTGCCCTGTGGGTTACTCCCCAGGCGGCACGGCTCACGTTTCGGATTTGGGATTGTGGTGCGCCGTTTGATCCGACGCAATTGGAGGAGCCGGAGCCGGGAACCTTGCAGCTTGGCGGTTATGGTTGGTTTTTGCTCCGTCGGTTGTGCGATCGCGTGACGTACGATCGCGGTGAGGATGATCGCAACTGTCTGACGATTTCTAACCCGGTGCCGATGACCTTTGAGGGTCAGGTTTAGATGGGTCTTGGATGGGTCTTGGATAGGCCGATCGCCAAGAAGATCCGCAGTGCCAAGGTTGAGGTGAAATCAAATGGCTATGATCGCTCTTCCAGGATGATCGAGTCTTGACCCACCGATGGCATCTCGACCAGTCGCGCTTCAATTTGGATGTGATCGAGGGCTTCGACCAGGCGGCGAGCTTGATCGGGGTATAGGGTGATCGGCACGATCGCCGGGAGCATCTCAAACAGAATGCGGGTTTGGGCGAGGGTGCAACCGGTAATGCGGGAAATGGTATTCGCACCTTCAAACGGGGCGACAACGGATTGCGTGCCAAGGACTTCAACGTGACAGCGAGGCGCACACCGATCGCCGTTTTCGATGCGGCTTAACCCAGCACGGGTGGCAAGGACGATTAACCGATCGCCCACATTCATCAGGCTATCGGGGGATGGGAACAGGCGATCGGGTTTGAGATCCTGTTGATGCAGGATGGGAATGACGCCGTAACCTTCGGTGATTTCAGACAGTAACAGGCCGTTCAGGGTATCAATGGCTTCAATGCGGTATTCCGTGACGGTGACGGTTTCGCCATACCAACGCCAGAGGCTGATAATTTTTTCGCCAAAGGCAGCTCCAGCAAAGGCTTCAGCGGCCACAGCATAGGTACAAAAAACGTGAGCACCGGGCAAGAGCCGCAGCAGATCCGTACCGAGGCGATAGGTGGCCGTGCGGATGACAATCCGGGCGCGGGGATTGTAGCGACGGGCGATCAGGGCGATCTCAAGGTTGAGGATATCGTTATGGGTGACCGCGAGGACGCTGCTCGCTTCGCGCAGTCCGGCGCGTTCGAGGGCACGTTGATAATCCCGATCGATGAGCGGCAGTAGGGGATAGTCGCTGCGTTCCGGCAGGGTTTCGCGGGCAATGCCGACCATGGGGACATCCAATTTCCGAAACAGGCGAGCTACTCCTTCACCAACGCGACCCCAACCGACGATAATGGCGCGATCGCCCTCGGGCAGGGTGGTGAGTTTGGGAACCAGTTGAAATTTGGTCGAAAGCAGGGCTTGGGTTAACCGAGCGTAGAGGACACCCACAAAGGCTGTCCCCATCAGGGTGAGTAGGAGCGCAAAGGCTCGCAACAGGGGCAACACACTGGGATCGGGCTGGGTGGTGCCAAAGAGGTCGCTATAGCCGCCCAGCAATAAAACAACGGTGGTATAAAACGCGGCTTCCCAGGAGGTGGGGAGGCCATAACGAAACAGCAGAGTCCCGATCGCGATCAGGGATAAGACGATCGCCCCGATCGCCCCGAACACCCGCCGCTCCTGAGCAAAGAAAGAGCCGATCCACTGGCGCAGTTTGGCGCGACGGCGACCACGCCTCCGGGGTTGGCGTGGCTCCGGTTGTAGGCCAATTTCCGTCAGGTGCAGGGCGTCCCGCAGTTCGGCATACACCAGGACGTCACCCGATCGCAGCAGCCGATCGCCGACGAGTTTGCCAAATTCGCTTAGGTCACCCGAAATGGTTTGATGACTCAAAATGAGCCGGTGTTGGGTGTTCAGGTCACAGAGACGGTAGCCGCACCATTCGGGGCCAACCACGTGGCGAACGATCCGAATTCCCGCCCCATCAAGATCAAACCAGCCGAGAATTTCATCGGAGATGGCGGCAAGGGCAAAGGAGGAGGCCGTTAACTGGGTCGGTTCAAAGGCGATGAAGTTACCGAGGGTTTCTTCTAGCAGGGTGTTGAGGTTGTCCTGAACCGATCGCACCACAATCCGCACATCGGGGTTCAGGCGTCGTGCGGTGAGGGCGGTTTCGATATTGATGCCTTCGTCGCTGGTGACGATGAGAACCGCGCGACAAAAATCGATCCCGGCATCGGTCAAAACATTGGGTTCGCGACAGTCACCGACGACGATACCGTCAAGGGCATTGGGCAGTTCGGGGGTTTCCCACTGGTGGGGGCGTTCGAGGTCAATGCCGATCGTGCTGATGCCAAATCCTTTGAGTACGGTGATGCAATGTTGTCCGAGGCTACCAAGGCCGCAGATGATGGCACACTCGGAACTGGACGGTAACGAAAAGAGTGGATCTAGCACGAGATTTAGGTCAGGGGTTCAGCGTCACCCAAAAATTATCCGCGATCATTCAGCTCTTGATCGCCCTGGGTATGGCGAGCCGACCCTAGGCGGATGGTTGGGGGTGGGCTAGACTGTTGCGGATTCGGATCAATCTCACGGTTTCAACCCAAGCTCTTATGTTCGATCGCCTGACCCAATTTGCCGATCGCCTTGCTCGTGAGACGGGCGCGGCTATCCTCCGTGATTACGCGACTGTGGTTCCGGAGGTCAAGCCGGATGGTTCGTTGGTTACCCGTGCTGATCGGTTTGCGGATGCGAAGTTGCACGCGGCGATCCGGGCGGAGTTTCCCGACCACGGCATTTTGACGGAGGAGGGCGATCGCACGTTACCGGATACGGAGTTTTGCTGGATTGTTGATCCGATCGATGGGACGACCAATTTCACGCGGAGTATTCCGGTGTGGGGTGTTTCACTCGGTCTGCTCTATCGGGGTGTGCCGGTGTTTGGTTTGGTGCATTTTCCGCCGTTATCCCAGACGTTTTATGGGAGCTATCCGGGTGATACGGGGTTGGATCTGCCGATCGCGGCGTTTCTCAATGGTGAGCCGATCGGTGCAACTCAAGACGACCTCAGCGGCCAGCATTTTTTTAGTGTGTGTACGCGCAGTGTGGACAAGGTGCGGCATCCGTTGCCCTGTAAGGTGCGGATGTTGGGGGCTTCGACGTACAACTTTTTGACGGTGGCGTTGGGGAGTTGTTTGGGGGCGATCGAGGCGACGCCGAAGATTTGGGATATTGCGGCGGTGTGGCCGATCGTGCGGGCGAGTGGGGCGATGTGGTGTTTTTTGGATCGATCGGGTGAGCCGGTTGATCGGTTGCCGTTGGTGGCGGGGCGGGATTATACGGATGAGACGTTTCCGGTGTTGGTGGTGGCGCGATCGGAGTTTTATGGGGTGTTTGCGGAGCGGTTGGAGTTGGGGGCGATCGCGAGTGTGTAGGGGTTGGGTGTGGGTTTAAATAGGAAGACCTCGGAGGTTTGGAAAACCTCTGAGGTCTGGGGTTGTGGTTATGATGAGGTTTGGGTTAGGGGTTAGTTTCCGGGGTATTGAAAGTTGCCTTGTTGTTCGAGGACGTCGCGGGCTTCGCGGCTGGGGGTGTAGCCGTAGCCGAAGGTGTTGGTTTCGGA
>RDYZ01000192.1 GCA_004293855.1 Oscillatoriales cyanobacterium
TGCCCGAGCGGTTAATGGGGGCGGACTGTAAATCCGCTGGCTACGCCTACGCTGGTTCAAATCCAGCCCGGCCCACCACAATTCACATAAAAGTTAAAAATCAACAATTAAATTTTTTAATGGGAAGTTTTTAATTTTTTACGCCCGTATAACTCAGTGGTAGAGTACCTCCTTGGTAAGGAGGAAGTCATGAGTTCAAATCTCATTACGGGCTTGGCTTTCTAAGACTTATGCCTTGACATTTTTAGAATATCAGCTAATCCCGATTAACGTTTTTCGATAATTTTGTTTATCAGTTTAACAAAAAAAAGCATAACTGCCCCTAATGTTAAGATTTATCAGAAAACTGGGTTGAAAACCCCGTCCTTTTAGGACAGCTTTAATTTCTAGGATCTATTCCTAAAAAATTGCGTAAACTAGAAAGAAGTATAGTATACTATAATAGTCAAGGTTAAACTCCTTTACCATCGTGAAACAGTTAAGACACACTTTTAGGTATAAACCGGGGGACGCAGAGCAGCGAAAACTCTTAAAACAGCTAAAGGGTCAACGCATCCTTTTTACCAGTAAAAACAAAGAACTTTCTTGATTTGTTAAGTAGGGTAGGGCATACCCAAACTCTAGGCTTGTATCCTAGTACGCTTTTGGAGATAGACCCTCTGGGGTTGCTGTGAGTTAGGCTCGTCAATTTGTACTATTGTACGGTTGAAAGGTTTAAGAACTGCCGCAAGGACATGGCGCTTAAAGGTCAGTCGATGAATTAAGAATCCCCACACCTTTAGGTTGGGGAGTGTCAAATCCCGTCTTCGTAGGTTGCCCCTAGGGTTTTTTATTTCATAGCGCCCAATAGCCGATGTAGAGGTTAGATGTCGGTTAACAGTTCGGTGATTTTGTCAGGGCTGACGCTGTAGATGCTAGCCGTATAAGCAATCATTTTAGCGTCAGCCCCTAGTTGTTTAAGCACCTTGATAGCAGAGTTTAGTGGAATAGCTTGGTTGTCTGACTTGGTTAGTAAGTCAATAGTGGTCTGGGTAGTCTGTCGTCTTTTATAAACTGTGTCATTCATTGTTGGGCTATGACCTAAGCTCATAGCGCGAGTTTCAAGACTTATCCCGCTCATCATTCCATTAAGATTACTCAGGTGTCGTAATGCGTGAGTCTGGGTAAACTTGCTCCAACTTTCTAAGCGGTCACGAGCCGATTTGTTGTATTTTCCGACTATTGTATTAGGGTTAGTTGAAACCAGGTTGAGTTCCGGCAGTTTGGCTGACTTGATTTCTAGTTGCTCTATCAAGTTAGCGTGAGTAGGGGGTAACAACGGAATAGTCAAGCGGTAGCCTGTTTTGGTTGTGGTATTCAGTGCAGTTTTATCCCCTACTACGGCAATCATTTTTGTGTTTATAGGGTCACTCAATGCGGGGATAGTAGCACCATCTTTGGTTTTAAACGGTTGGTTTACGTTCTGAATGGCAAACACTTCATGCACTCGCAGACCGTACACTATCTGCATTGAGAACACCCATAACCAAGCTTTTCGAGATTCTAAATGGTATCGCTTGTCATTGGCGGGAATATTTAGTACGTCGTTGCGTAGTTGCAAGAAATCCTCAATTGATACAGCTTGCAAGTCATCACGATAAATGGTTTGCTTGCCGTCAATATTGCTTAACTCCTCACGCAGTCGAGAGTCGCCAATAGTTTCGGCAAGTTTTTTCATCACGGACAAACAGGTCTGACGAGTTTTACTACCTGTTTTCTTGCTGTTAATAACTGACATTACGTCGGTGAGGTTTACTATTGTATCTTGCGGTAGCAGCTTGTAATATTGCCCGTATGCGTCATACCAGATAGATAGATGCGAAGCATTTTCTTTGTCTCGCTTCTGACGCTTTTTAGTGTATCCGTCCCAGTATCCGGCTTCTACTTTTGCGATCGCCTCACCAAACGTTATTAGGTCATTCCTGACGACGTTCTTTCCTAAGATTACATCGTCGTACCAACTCCAGAACTCTGTCTCGCTAGAAAGTGATTCTAGCGCGGTAGCGACTAGATGCGCTTTCTTCAGAGCGTCGGAGACACCCTGCATCGTCAGATTGCACCCACAGGACTTGTTGAATGGTTTGTCACCCAGTTTGAATTGGAGGGTGATGTAAGACCCCTTAGCTTTGCTATCTTTCTTCAACGCTACCACTTTGGGGCTTTCTTTTTGTGCCTCCTTCAGATAATCCAGAACCCGCTCATAGCCAATTAGGTAGTCTCCCCAGGTGCTAACGGTGACTGATTTAGATTTTTCGCTCATTTTTCGCTCATTTTTCGCTCGTTGAGTCTGCTTGTTGTCTACAGCTTACAGCGAAGAACTCGTTTTTCAATCAGATGCGGAAACAAGTCTTCTGAGATGAGCGATATATGGGCTGGAATGTCGTAAACTCATTAATTAAGTGAGGGGGTGCAATTCAAATCTCGCCAAGGGCTGGGAGTAAATTATCTCATAAAAAAAATATATGTGGTTGAATTGCGTGTTCAACCACCAATTCTATTTTTTAAGAGTAGCTTGCAAATAAACCAACGGATCTTCAGCCACCCAACCAGAACCAGAATTGTACCGAACTTCAAAATGCAAGTGAGATTGCGGAATATCCCGTTTTCCCGTCATCCCCACACTTCCCAAAACTTCTGGCGATCGCACTTTTTGACCGACTTTCACCGCAATATCTCTTACATGAGCGTAGCGCGTTTGCTTCCCCGCTTGATGGTTCACGACAACTAAATTCCCGTAATCTCCCTGCGGCCCGGCAAAGGCGACAGTCCCTCCGCCCGCCGCCAAAACCTGCGTACCCTCCGCCGCCAAAAAATCTACGCCGCTGTGGAAAAAAAACTCACGACGTACCGGATGCCACTGCCGCCCGAAACGCAAACCTTCCACCGCTGGGGCGGGGAGCGGGAAGCCTTGCACCAACGATGTTGCATCGGGATTTACCGAAGGTGCGATCGACCTATTCACCTTTGGCACAAACACCGTTTGTCCCAAAGACCTGCACCCATTCGCCTCAAATAGCAAATCTGCGGGGACTTGATAAACTTGGGCCAATTTTTGCCAATTCCAGCCCGCAGGCACTTCTACGAGCCTGCCATCGTAGGGAGGAATGACGATCGCACTTCCGGCACTAACTCGACCTCCCCGCAACATCGGATTTATCCCAATCAGCGCCGCTGTTGGCACATTGTACTGTCGCGCTATACTTTCTACCGTTTCGCCCTGGAGAGCGATGTGGCGGCGCGATCGAGCCAAAGCCGCCCCCAGGCAATCGCGGGCGGGGTTGGGGGTTTCTAAAGGTGCGCCGGGAGGAAGATTTGCCGCCGTTTTTTCAACAGGGGCGATCGAGCAAATCAGTGCAGAAATGACTAGAAATAGGCGTTTATAACTCATTGCGTACAGAAAAAAGTATTCATTTCGGACAATTGACAATTTTTGAGCCGAGTGAAAAGGCTTATTTGAAAACTCCAGCCGTACCCCAGACTGTAAATCCCAGGCTAAGCCAAGTTACGATGAGAAGAATTATTAGTTTTTGTCGTTTTTGGCAAATCAGGCAATTTTTGCCCGTGATGCCCCTGTTGTGTCTGCTTGCTAACAGCTATGTTCTTGAGGAAGTGGTACGCCCCGCCCCGCTTCCTTCCCGTCGCCAAGACAAAAATGCTTAATGCCGAACGTGTCTGCGGGGATGAGGTATTCAGCGGGAGTTGTTAAATATGAGTTTATCTTTTAAGCAGTTGACCCTTTATGTCACTTTGCTGTCTGTTGGGGGAGGC
>RDYZ01000222.1 GCA_004293855.1 Oscillatoriales cyanobacterium
GTGGCGGGTTTCGGCTTAAGTGTTAAGAAACGTTAACCGTAACCCCAGCTTAACGGATTCTCTGGCGCTGCGTCGTTAAACATCCGCTTCGATCGCCCCTTCAAGATAGCTGGCGATCGCCAAGCGGTAGCCCGCGATCTCCAGCCCGTGCTGTCCATCGATCCAGGACGGCCAGACCAGATCCGCAGGGTTGGTCTGGGTCGCGCTCGGGTCTGCGCCCGGAAGGCGATCGCAGCGAACTAAGGCCACATCAAAGCGACACACCGCATCGTTATACTGCGGGTAACGGGAGAGGAAGATACGCACGGCCTGCCAGAGTTTGGCCTGTTTCAGGGGTGAAACGGCCAAGGCTCCGTCCGCGTCCCAGTTGCGTCGATTGCGCGTTTTGACCTCGACAAAAAGGAGCGATCGGGCCGGTTGATCGACCGTTGCCCGTGAGGCCGACGGGTGATCCGCATGGGTAACCGGTGCGGGAACTGCAATCAAATCCAGTTCTCCCCAGCGACACCGCCATCGTTGCGCGACGATCGTCCAGTGATGGGATTGCAGCCAACGGGCGACCAATTCCTCCCCCAGCCAGCCGACATACTGCGATGGCGAAACCGGTCGCGTTGCGGGCAAATTTCCGCTAGATTGATTACGAGTTGTTGCGCGAGCCGGGAAACGATTGCGAGCTGGGCTCCGATCGTGTTCTAGCACTGAAGTTTACCGACCATTTGTAGAGTAGAAATCTGTGAAATTGACCCGACCCTTGTTTCCGATTGACCCAGTTTCCCAAGCCAACGGGTCCGCCCAGAGTCATTATCAGCCCACAGCTCGATTGTCCCATACGTCGATGATCATCTCGGCTCGTGTCGTCTCGATCGCGCTGTCTGCGATCGTTCTCCTCACCGGGTTTTATGCCGGTTTTGCGACGAACCTAGCTCCCGCATTAGCGGACAACTACGAAAAAGTCACCCTATTTGATCAAGATCTGTCGAGTAAGGATCTCAGCGACTCGAACTTTACCCTTGCCACCCTGCGCAAGTGCGATCTCCACGGCGCAACCCTCGCGGGCCTGCGTCTATTTCGCGCCAAATTTCTAGAAGTCGATTTGCATGGTGCGGATTTACGCTACGCCACCCTGGACTCCGCGCTGTTTTCCAATTCCAACCTGAATGACGCCAATCTAGAAGGTGCCTTTGCCTACAGCACCCGATTTGAAGGCACAACCATCGATGGTGCTGACTTTACCGATGTTTTACTGCGAGACGATGCCCTCAAAACACTGTGTGAAATTGCCACCGGCACGAACCCCACCACAGGACGCAAGACCCGCGACACGCTGATGTGTGATGATCGCTAAACCCCAATCTCCCCAGTGATCGCCACCCGTTACGAATTGCGGCATTGGTTTAATCACGACACCGATCACCGATCGTACGGCGATCTCGCAACGTCACCCCGGACTCATGACACCAGATATTCCCGGACTGTATACCCTTGAGGATCTGCGATCTGCGATCGAGCAAGATCCCGATCGTTGGCGTCCCCTTGTGTTTACCAATGGTTGTTTTGACCTGCTCCACTGCGGACACATCCGCTATCTGCGGGCCGCAAAACATCTCGGTCAAACCTTGATCGTTGGCATTAACAGTGACGCCTCCGTTGCAACCATCAAGCCCCAGCCCGCCGGGTTGCCCACACGGCCCATCATCCCGGAGATCCAACGTGCCGAGGCGATCGCCGCCCTTAAGCCCGTCGATGGTGTCGTCATTTTTCCCGAAACCACCGCCACCGAGACGATCGTGGCCCTTCAGCCGGATATCTACGTCAAAGGCGGCGATTATGACGTCAGCACCCTACCGGAAGCCCCCGCTGTACAGAACTATGGCGGCAGCATTCAGCTCATCCGAATCGAGATTCCCACATCCAGCAGTGCCATAATTCGGCGTATTCTGAGACAATAAGGTCATTTCAAACTTTGTTACATCGGCAATGACTTAGGCTATTTGCCTAGCCCTGTAGCCTATTCATCCTTAACGCTGACAAGCGACTCGCGTCAAACATCAACCACAATGACTGACTCCTCCCAAGCCAGTCTCGTTCCTCTCGAATCGGAACGGGGAATCGATTACATCCCCCTACAGCAGCTTTTAATTGAGCAAGATTTTGAAGCCGCTGACCAAATGACGCGCGAACTGTTGTGTCGTCTCGGTGGTGCGGCGTCTGAAGCTCGTAAGTGGCTTTATTTTTCCGAGGTTCGCAATATTCCCGTCAAAGATCTGCGGACGATCGATCAGCTATGGGTCACCCATTCAAACGGTAAGTTTGGCTTCTCCATTCAACGGAAATTGTGGCTAGGTGTCAGTAAAAACTGGGAAAAGCTCTGGCCGAAAATGGGTTGGAAGACGGGGAATAGCTGGACACGGTTTCCCAAGCAGTTCACCTGGTCGCTCGATGCACCCAAGGGACACTTACCTCTATCGAATCAGCTCCGAGGTGTTCGCCTCATTGACGAACTCTTTGCTCATCCGGCCTGGGATGAATCGCAATCGTAAACATTCACGCTGAACAAGCAGCGCAGGCAGCATCACTGCAATCTACCCAGATTTTCCGATCGATGTCACCGTGCGGTGGTTCCAGGATGCTGAAGGTTTCCCCGCAAGATTACAGAGACGATAGATATCCCGGCGAAATGCTGGGTTGAGAGTGGGGGATGTGGTTCTAGGGTTTCAGAGTGCACATACCTCCGGGGTAGACTTTGACGGAGTCTCAAACGTGGAATCTGACGGGTTCGGTGTAAACCCATCGGTATCGCTCCGAATTAAGCCATAATCAGGGTTGTAACGTCAGAACATACTGAAAACTCTGGGTTGGCTGTGTCGTCCGATCGTAACTGGAGACCGCGTCCAGTCAATTTGCTGGGATTTCCGCCTCAGGTCATACGGAGTGAGCTAACGTTGCCTCGTATAGGTCTTGTGTAGAATCGCGTAGACGATGGGTAGAGGTTCTGAGGTTTGTGCCCACGATCGGGGATCTCATCCTTTGGGTGCAATCCTGGCTCGACCCACGTGGGTTTGCTTGATCTTTTCGATCTTGATGTAGCTCATCAATCCAAAGTAAACCCTAGACGATCGATGGTTGGCAGAACACCGGGACAACGCACAAGATATCTCCTGATTTAGATGGATGGATCAATCCCGATCACTCGATATGTGTCAGACGTAATTTCGCTTGATTCTCACACTTCACCTCAACCCTATAACTATCGCGCAGGCTCTCTGCGCCCTCTGTCATGACGGCTATTGCACGCGAACAACAACGGCTAATTGCTCTGGCAAAATCGGGGTTGTCGGGCTTGACGTCGATCGGGGCGTTCGAGACGGCGGCGCATGAAATTGTCGTCGGGATGAGTACCGCGATCGGCGCAATTGGGTCAATCGATAGCGACTCAATGACCTATCAGGGGGTGGCTCTAGCGCCCTATGCTAGCCGATCGTTTCTGGCGAAGGACCGTCATTTTCCACGACGGCTTTTGCCCTGTAACTTTTTGCTTGAACAGGATAAAACCCTGTGTATTCCGGATTTAGCCGCCGATCCCGAGTTCGCGACCTGTCCGGCGATTCAAGAATTTGGCATTCGGGCGTACTTGGGAGTTCCGCTGCGGAATGCCTCTGGGGATTGTTTGGGAACGATCGAGGCGATCGACCTCGCACCGCGCCATTTCACACGCCGCGACATCCAACTGTTGGAGTTAATTAGCCGCAATCTCACCCTGGAACTAGAACGCGCCCCCAATCTGGATTTCTTAGCGTCCGATCGTTCCATGCCGACGATCGCGATTAGCTACTCCGAAGCGGATGACACCGCCTCCGGTCAAGGGTGTTTCGATCGGTTGCGTTCTAACCTGGTGGACCGTCTGGTTCAAGATTTACGCACTCCCCTCACCTCCGTCCTGGGCATGACCAGTGTGCTGAACCAAGAGATTTATGGTGCGTTACGTCCCAAACAGAAGGAATACTTGGGCATCGTCCATGATAGCGGTCAGCAAATGCTGAGTATGGTGGACTCCTTGATTGCACTGCAAGACCTGCGTGCAACGCTCAGTGTTAGCAGTACGAATATCGAAACCCTCTGCCAGCAATTGGTCAACCGCTTAAACGCGCAAGCAGAACGCCGTGCCTGTCGCCTGGATATTTCGTTCAATCTGGAGGTGGCGAACTGGCCGCTCGACCGGGTGAAGGTGGACTTGGCTTTGTTTCATCTGCTCACCCGTATTCTGAATGCGAGTGATGAGGGGTGTACGGTTCGACTCCATGCCCACACGATCGAAGGGTCTTTGCGATTTGAAATTTGGATTATTCATCCCTGGTTAGGGGAAAGTTTGCCACTCCCCGATTTGGTTTTGTTGGGGTTGGATGGCAATGATGACGTAACGGCAGACCTGACAACACCAGAGGTTTTACCGAGTCCGTCGTCTCCGATCGAGCTAGATCTTCGCGCCCATCTCGATTCCCATTCTGGCTCCGATCGCAACCATCTCAATCTCTTGCTGAGTTGCTATTTGTTCGAGCAGCATAATGGCCGTGTTTTGGTGACGGGATGCGAACGGAGTGGCTATCGCTACGTGCTTGATGTACCGAATCCGTCGATGTAGTCGGTGTGGTCGGCGTCCTGTGGTGAAATCGACCGGAGATGAAATTAACAGGGCAGGCCATCGACGCTTCAGGCAAGAGGTCTACGGACGTTGAGCGCGAAAATTGAGAGTATGCATGTGCCCTGCACACTTTGCTACTGGATGGTCTATAACAACCCAACGGTTGCTAAAATTCTTGAGCGGAGGATTGCGACCGGTGCGATCGTAGAGTAGAAATCGAGCTGATTTACGGATCTTATGTACGACCAACCATCAGGCACGATTAACCCCAATGCCACAAGTTCTGCGGCCACCCTGGCGAGTAGTGGTGGTGAGGGCAATCGCGATCGTGAACACATGCTGACGTTGCTCTGTAGTGTCGAACCGGGCGAGCGAACGTTGGCGGCGCGAGCCTTTTGTAATATTCGCGATGAGCGGGCGATCGGCCCCCTGATCGAACTGCTGAAATCCTCGTGTCCCCTCACGCGGGTCAGTGCGACCTACGCCCTTGGCCGCAATACCAGTCCGGACGCGATCGATCCCCTGATTCAATGTCTTAACGACTCGAACGGTTATGTTCGCAAAGGGGCTGTCTGGGCCCTGGGAAATTGTGGTGACCTGCGAGCCCTAGAGCCTCTCGTGGATGCCCTGCGCTATGACATTGCAGCGGTACGGCTTTGGTCGGCTAGTTCCCTTGGGCAGCTCGCGACCGTTGGCTATGACTTTGCGGTGGCAGCGGTGCCGCCCCTACTGGTGGGGTTACGGACGGATAGCATCGCAGCGATTCGGAGCAACTGCGCTTGGGCGTTGGGTCAGCTTTGCCGCGAGTTGCCGTCCAATGTGGTGTATGCCGGGGCGATCGATGGGTTGCTTGAAGCCCTAGAAGATGAATCGGAGGTCGGGGTGATCGAAGATGCCAGAGCTTCCCTGTTGCGGGTGGGTGATCCACGCGGCTTGCAGGCGATCGAAGATCTAGACAAACGGGATGAAGACGAGTGGCTCTAACCGCAGGGAGGGTTAAACCACCACGGGAGCGCCGTTGTTTTGCTCGAATGCGCCACGGTTCCTAACCTGTCATGACGAATCGCCCTGTCGAACTTTGGCAATTACCACCGGACGATTTACCCCCGCCGGAGTTTTGTGATGCGGTTCGTCGTTGTCTCGATCGCGGACGCATCGCCAGTACCGATCGTCTGGCACAGATCCTTTGGCAACGCGGCTGGCATGACCTCGAACAACTGCCGGGTCAGCTTGATGCTCATCACTATTCCCCGACGCCCTCTAGTGCTTTTGGACTGGAAATGGAACAGGCGATCGCACGGTTGCGCCAAGCTCGCGATCAAGGGGAATCGGTTGCTATTTGGGGAGACTTCGACGCGGATGGCATTACGGCGACCGCTGTCCTGTGGGATGGCCTCGGGCAATTTTTCCCACGCCCCGATCGGCTGTGCTACACCATCCCCGATCGGCTGACCGACTCCCACGGCCTCAATGCTCATGGCCTCGAACGTCTGGCAGCAGCGGGGGTCTCGTTAGTCGTGACCTGCGATACCGGTAGCACCAATCTGCCGGAAATTGCCACCGCGACAGCGCTCGGCCTCGACATTATCATCACGGATCATCACACCCTACCGGATACTCGCCCCGAGGTCGTCGCGATCGTCAATCCGCGCTATCTCGATCGTGACCATCCGCTGTATCACCTTTCGGGGGTTGCGGTGGCCTATAAGTTGGTGGAAGCCCTCTACGCCGCCTTACCAGAGATTCCCACCGAACCGCTCGATCGCCTGCTCGATCTCGTCGCGATCGGCCTGATCGCCGACCTGGTTGAACTGCGCGGCGACTGTCGCTACCTAGCGCAGGTTGGTATCGCTCAACTTCAGCGGCAAAGCGATCCCCAAGCCGCCACCCGGCCCGGTGTCGCCAAGTTGCTTGAGCTATGCAAACGCTCCGGCGATCGTCCCACGGATATTTCCTTTGGTCTGGGGCCGCGCATTAATGCCGTGAGCCGGATCTACGGCGACGCCAGCTTTTGTGTGGAGTTACTGACCAGCCCCGATCCACAGCGATGCCGTGACCTGGCGATCCAAGCCGAAAATGCCAACACACGCCGCAAAGCGCTTCAGCGCCGTGTTCTGGATCGCGTCAAAGACCGGTTAGCCACGATCGACCTGTCCACCACACGGGCGATCATCCTCGAAGATCCGAGCTGGGCAGGCGGTGTTCTGGGTCTCACGGCGGGACAAATTGCTCAGGAGTACGGTCGGCCTACGATTTTACTCAGTCGAGACCGGGACGATCCTGATCTCGACCCCGCGATGGTTTTCGCCCGTGGTTCCGCTCGATCCGCTGGTGGCATTGATTTGTATCAATTGGTGAAATCCCAAGCTCATCTCCTGGGTCGCTTTGGTGGCCATCCCTTTGCCGCCGGTCTCAGCCTGCCGCTAGCCAATCTACCCCTGTTCCAAGCGGCGATCGAGCGACAGCTTGCCCTACAACTGGGCGATCGCGTGCGACTGCCGGAGATCATCGAGGCAGATTTAACGGTGACCGTCCCCGAACTCGGCCAAGACCTCTTTCGCGAACTCAAGGCGATCGAACCCTGCGGCATGGGGAACCCCGCCCCGCGCCTCCTCATCCGCCGTTGTTGGTTTGAGAATGTCAGCAATAAAAATATTCAAGATCTCACCAATAAAACCGTTCGCTACATCAAAACTCACTTTGAAATTTGGGATGAGTATAGTGATGCAACCCATCTCAGCGGCTTTCCTGGGGTCTGGTGGGGTCATTATCAAGAGGAGATCCCCAAGGGAAAATGTGACGCGATCGTTGAGCTAGATTTCAATCCCCATCACCAAGCCTACGAGGTACGCCTCCTCGCGGTTCGACCCTGGCAAGACGCGATCGATGCGCTCCCTAAACCCACCCCATCTTCGCGGGCGTCCCTGGCCACGATCCAACTGCTGGATTGGCGTCATACTGCCAGCCCCAACACCTCCGATCGTCAGATTCCCCAACTGACCCGTTGTCCCGCGAGTTGGAATGAGCTTCATGCTCGTCTGCATCACCTACATCGACAGCAACCCCACGCGACTCACCTCGCCCTGGCTTACGACGCTCCCCACCCTCCCGACCCCGATCGTCTGTGGCGCGAACTCGTCGGCCTTGCGAAATACTGCCGCCGTACCGGTGAAATCCTGCAACACACCCGCCTGTGCTATCGGCTTGACCTCAGCAGCTTTGCCCTTGATCGGGGTTTGCACGCATTAACCCTGCATGGATTTCAAATTATTCGCTCCAATCACGCTTTACAATTTCTGACCGCAGATCCCACGATCGCCACGGATCGCAATACTGGCGATCCCTCCCAAGCCATTGCTGAGTTCTACGATGCGATCGTCGAGCAACAGTTTCACCGTCAGTACTTCAGCAGTGTTAGCCTTGCCGAAATTCAAGCCTCGCTTCAACGTGTCGCCTGAAGACGTGCTAGACGAACGGACAAGAACACTCCAAAATTAGAGCGTTCGTGAGTCGAAACCGTCTCGCACGCCATCCACTCGATTGCAAGACATCATAAAATTCGTGAAGTATTTTTTCCTTTCTGAAGGTTGGACGGTCGCCCGTGTTTGGGGGCCTCAGGGATTGTGGAACGTTGCCGCATGGCGAAGACCTCCACAAATCGAGCGTATGGAACTCTGTATTGTCGAAAAAGGAGAACGTCTCTGGCTCTATCGAGCTGAAGACGCCGTTTTAATGTTGGAAGTGAAGGCCACGTCGAGTCAGGATGCCTCGGGCATTGGCCAAGTCGTCTTAAAACGCCTGATGGATGCTGAGGCCGTCTTGTTACGCCTGTCCACCCCTGCGGCGGTGTGTCAGATCGGGCATTTCGACTCTGAAACTGGCCCGAATAACGAATTGATTTAAGCCGGATTGACCGAATCTTGACCCGGCAACACACCAGAGCTATCGCGATCGAGGCGGGATCGCAACTGTTAAAAGGCTTTAAATCGCTTGCATTCGGGTCTCTCTGTCGATACACTTCGTTAATAATCTTTCTTAATATCAGCGCCGATCGCTCTGCTATCGTACGGCTATCTACCCTAGACGGTAGAGCCTGAGATTCCACACTCTCCCCGAGTGAGGCAGATCGGTAAAACAAAACGCGTTGAGCAATAAGTCATTACTCAGGAGGAGCGTAGTCAATGGGACTACCTTGGTACCGAGTACACACAGTAGTTCTGAATGATCCAGGACGACTGATTGCTGTACACCTAATGCACACCGCGCTTGTCGCGGGTTGGGCGGGGTCTATGACCCTGTTCGAGCTTTCAATCTTCGATCCAAGCGATCCCGTCCTGAACCCGATGTGGCGTCAGGGCATGTTCGTGATGCCCTTCCTGGCACGCCTCGGTGTTACAGGCTCCTGGGGCGGTTGGAGCGTCACCGGCGAAACCGGTGTCGATCCAGGCTTCTGGTCATTTGAAGGCGTGGCGATCGCGCACATCGTCCTTTCAGGTCTCCTCTTCCTCGCTGCCTGCTGGCACTGGGTTTACTGGGATCTCGATCTTTTCCGTGATTCGCGGACCGGCGAACCGGCCCTCGACTTGCCGAAAATGTTTGGGATTCACCTGTTCCTCTCTGGTCTCCTTTGCTTCGGCTTTGGAGCCTTCCACGTCACCGGTCTGTTCGGACCGGGGCTCTGGGTCTCTGACCCCTATGGTCTAACCGGCCATGTGGAAGCTGTGGCACCAGCCTGGGGACCGGAAGGGTTTGATCCCTTCAATCCGGGCGGTATCGCTGCTCACCACATTGCGGCGGGTATCGTCGGTATTATTGCGGGTCTCTTCCACCTCAGTGTCCGCCCACCGGAGCGCCTCTACCGTGCACTGCGGATGGGTAACATCGAAACTGTGCTGTCGAGCAGTATCGCTGCGGTCTTTTTTGCAGCTTTCGTCGTCGCCGGTACGATGTGGTACGGTTCCGCCGCAACCCCGATCGAACTCTTTGGCCCGACCCGCTACCAATGGGATAGCGGCTTCTTCCGCCAAGAAATCCAACGCCGTGTTCAATCGAGCCTTGCGTCCGGTGCAAGCCAAAGCGAAGCTTGGAACGCTATTCCTGAAAAGCTAGCGTTCTACGACTACGTCGGAAACAACCCTGCGAAGGGTGGTCTGTTCCGCACGGGTCAAATGGACAAAGGAGATGGTATTGCCAAGGGTTGGCTGGGTCACCCGACCTTCACCGATTCTGAAGGCCGCGAACTCTTTGTTCGTCGTCTCCCGAACTTCTTTGAGACCTTCCCGGTCGTTCTCCAAGACAAAGATGGTGTTGTCCGTGCTGACATTCCGTTCCGTCGTGCTGAATCGAAGTACAGTTTCGAGCAAGCGGGTGTAACGGTTGCGTTCTCCGGTGGTGAGCTTGACGGTAAAGTCATCACGAATCCGACCGATGTCAAAACCTACGCTCGTAAAGCCCAGCTTGGCGAACCGTTTGAATTCGATCGTGAAACCTTGAACTCGGACGGCGTCTTCCGTACCAGCCCGCGTGGTTGGTTCACCTACGGTCACGCTTGTTTTGCGCTGCTCTTCTTCTTCGGACACCTGTGGCACGGCTCGCGGACACTCTTCCGTGACGTGTTCGCCGGTATCGACCCTGACCTCGATGAAGAACAAGTGGAATGGGGTGCGTTCCAAAAAGTGGGCGACAAATCTACTCGATCTAACGCGTAGTTTCGTTTTCCCGCGCATCGTATTTCAAGTAAGGTAAGCAGCGGCTTAGAACTGGTCACGTCTCATTAGAGGTTGGACTCGTTCTAGGCCGTTGTCGATCACTCGTCCACCACGAACGGTGTCAAGCATCGTTTTTAGCACTATGGAAAGTCTCGTCTATATCTTTGTTCTGGCTGTCGGTATTGGCGTTCTATTCTTTGCGATCGCCTTCCGCGACACTCCGAAAATCGGTAAGTAAATCCCGTCACGACGTCCGGGTCCGGGCAAGTTTGTCAATTGTTGAACTTGTGAGTCGAGCGTAGCCGAGCTGGCGACGTTGCCAGCCATCCTTTGAATCGAAACACAATCGAAGCACAGCCGATGAAGTTCTAGAGAGAATTTCATCGGCTGTGCTATTTTAATGGGTAATTTATGACGTCTTGTCAAGAGTTCTGTTGACGAAAATTTCAAGACAGGAAATTCTCAATTCTTCAATCTCAGCTCGCCGATAGTGTGATTCTCGGCCTATGCGATGCCCATTTTGCCAGACAATTGAAAGCCGTGTTTTAGAGTCACGATCCGCAGAATCGGGGCAAAGTGTGCGGCGGCGACGTCAGTGTCTGAGCTGCTCTCGACGCTTTACGACGTATGAACGGATTGAGTGTGTGCCGATTACGGCGATTAAACGCAACGGAACCCATGAGTTATTCGAGCGTTCTAAAATTTTGCGAGGTATTGTCCGAGCCTGTGAAAAGACGACGATCGAGCATGAACAACTCGAGGCGATCGTTGATGAAATCGAAGCACAATTACAACAGAA
This sequence comes from Oscillatoriales cyanobacterium, assembly GCA_004293855.1. Taxonomy (GTDB): domain Bacteria; phylum Cyanobacteriota; class Cyanobacteriia; order Cyanobacteriales; family Geitlerinemataceae; genus RDYZ01. The sequence continues at coordinate 11,147 of RDYZ01000222.1, forward strand.
AGCGAGACGGGAAATTGCAACCCGCGAAATTGGTGAACTGGTTTTGACTCATTTGCGTCACCTGAACGAAGTGGCGTACGTACGTTTTGCCTCGGTTTATGGTCAATTTCAAGGCATTCGTGATTTTGTCGAAACCTTAGAACGCTTAAAAGCAGAAGCGGATCAAGCTGAGGATGACACCGCGATCGATCTCGCCAATCTTGATCCTCGCGTCTCCGATGCCGTTAAACATAGTGAAGAGTTTGCTGAAGAGTTACAGTCAAAACTTGAAACCGTGAGCTCCGATCCATAGCTGTCTTCCGTCACTGTCTACTGTTGCAGGGGTAGCCGTGTCCGCCAAGAGGCTCGCACGCCTAACTCAGTTCAATACCTTTCTGGCATCTGGGTGATGGTGGCTTCGCCCTCAGACTCTAACCCCTTCTCACCCAAACGGACGAGGTGAACCTCTGAATCTCCCTATCCCTTGCCCTGGTCAAGTCGAAGGATTTCGGGAGAGGGTAAACGTTCGGGCAAAAGGTTGATTCACGCAAATTTTTGCGTGGGTATGGGGTTTAGAAATATAAAGTCCTTAGGGTACAATGGGGCACTGGAGTTATGAAACTCTCGGGATTAATTCTAGAGTGGACGTGCTGTCGTCAAACGGTTGGCCGACCTTGAGTCAACCGGACGCGATCGAAAATCCCTCTACCCGTAGAGTCAACTTGACATATGGAGAGTCACCCCTAGGACAAAGCACGAATGCCCCAAACCATTAGTAAGACCGACATTGGCTTTACCCACGAGGATTTTGCCGCCCTCTTAGATCAGTACGATTACCACTTTAGCCCCGGCGATATTGTCGCTGGCACGGTGTTTAGCATCGAGCCCAAGGGTGCTTTGATCGACATTGGCGCTAAAACTGCTGCCTACATCCCGCTACAAGAGATGTCGATCAACCGGGTTGACTCTCCAGATGAAGTACTGCAAGCAAACGAAACCCGTGAATTTTTCATCCTGATGGATGAAAACGAGGACGGACAGTTAACGCTTTCCATTCGTCGCATTGAGTACATGCGTGCGTGGGAACGTGTGCGTCAGCTACAAGCAGAGGATGCCACCGTTCATTCTGGCGTTTTCGCCACCAACCGAGGCGGTGCTTTGGTTCGGATTGAAGGTCTACGCGGATTTATTCCGGGTTCGCATATCAGCACCCGCAAACCGAAGGAAGATTTGGTCGGCGAAGATCTACCGCTGAAATTCCTGGAAGTGGACGAAGAGCGCAATCGCCTCGTCCTCAGCCATCGTCGTGCTCTGGTAGAGAGCAAGATGAATGGTCTGGAAGTTGGTGAAGTTGTGATTGGAACCGTGCGTGGCATCAAGCCGTACGGTGCGTTCATCGATATCGGTGGTGTCAGCGGCCTGCTGCACATTTCCGAAATTTCCCACGATCACATTGATACGCCCCACAGCGTGTTTAATGTGAATGATCAGCTTAAGGTCATGATTATTGATCTGGATGCCGATCGTGGACGAATTTCCCTATCGACCAAGCAACTGGAGCCTGAACCGGGTGATATGGTCAAGAATCCGGAGGTTGTCTTCGAGAAAGCTGAGGAGATGGCTGAGAAATTCCGTCAAGCTCTGATTGCGAAACAGCAAGGTCTGGAAGAAATCGAAGAGGATTTTGAAGATGAAATCCTTGATGAGGATGAATTGGCGGCTGTGGAATAATCATTTGCTGTCAATGCATTAATGCGTACTGGAATCATGTGGTGATCTAGGCAGTTCTAGGCTTTAGGTCATCAATAATTCTGTGAATGAAAGAGAGGGGAGGTCTATGAAAATCTCCTCTCTTTTTTCTTGGGAATGATCGTTGGAGCCAAACAGGGAGGAACATATTTTGACCATGGTTAATGTTCGGTGTGGCACCGTCATTTTTGAACAGATCGAGGCGATCGTCTTTGATAAAGATGGAACCTTGGCAAATTCGCAGGAGTTTCTGCGGTTGCTGGGACGACGTCGGGCGCGTTTACTCGATGCTCGTATTCCCGGAACAGCGGACTCGATGCTGATGGCCTACGGGATTGAGGGCGATCGCCTAGATCCGACCAGTTTGTTGGCGATCGGTAGTCGTCAGGAAAACTTAATCGCAGCAGCGGCCTACGTGGCGGAGACGGGACGGGGCTGGTGGGAGTCGTTGCGCATGGCGACGGAGGTGTTTGCCGAGGCGGACGCCCAGCTTGCCACCATGGAAACCGAGACCACATCACCACTCTTTGTCGGATCGTTGGAGTTATTGGCACAGTTACACGATCGCGGCCTTAAGCTGGGGATTTTATCGGCGGACACAACCGCACGGGTGGAAGACTTTGTCCGGGTGCATGGTCTTGATCCCTACATCGAACTTGAGATGGGCGTTGATCGCGGCCCGAGTAAGCCCGATCCGGGTTTGTTTCTCGAAGCCTGTGCGCGATTGGGGGTCGCTCCTAGCCATGCGTTGATGGTGGGTGATTCACCGCTCGATATTCAGATGGCACAAACGGCAGGCGCAGCCGGGGCGATCGGGATTTGTTGGGGAACGGCGATCGCGGCACACCTCGACCAAGCCGATGTCACGATTCGTAGACTGGATGAGATCACCATCAACGATTGATTAAGGCGGAGTCTTGCGATCGCAAGCCCAGCAAGCCCCGCAAGCCCCGCAAGCCCCGCAAGCCCCGCGAACCCAGTTTGCTGCCCAAGTTACCACCGCCACCAACGCTAGCCTGTAGGCTAACCGAATAACCGCTGATGGCGGCGCTAGGGGCTGTCATCACGGAAATGTCGGGAATTTTGAGCCTTGATCTAGCCAGGAGGAGGAAAGCTCCTCAGTTTTGGGTGGAGGTGGGCGTTCAACAGCTTGCCTGCTAAGAGTTCTACGATTAATTGATGACACGCCCTAGAATGGGGCTACTCGATGCACGTGCTTGGTTTGGTTTGATCGCGTGTTGTCGGCGATCGTTGGGTCTAGGTGCGGGATTAAGCCGCATCCATCAGCGGACTTTCGATCGCGCCTGCCCTTAATAATCACCTTCAATCCTTTTCTAACATCCTATGCGACCTCCTATCGAAGTTGGCACGGTTTTACAAGAGCGTTACTACACAATCCGCGTGCTCGGGCAAGGCGGTTTTGCACGAACCTATTTAGCCGAAGATCGCGGTCGCTTTAACGAGCTGTGCGCCCTCAAAGAATTTCAGCCAGCGGGAACGGAAGGTGAAGCCCTCGAAAAATCCCGCGAGTTATTTCAGCGTGAAGCCACCACGCTCTATCAACTACAACACCCCCAAATTCCCCGGTTTCAAGCCACGTTTGAAAGCGACTATCGCTTATTCCTCGTGCAGGAATATGTGGCCGGACAAACCTATCGTGAGCAACTCGACACCTACCGTGCTCAGCAAGCGGCCTTTTCTGAAACGGCTGTGCTTCAGCTCTTTCGTAGCCTGCTCCCGGTGCTGGAATACATCCACGATCGCGGGGTGATCCATCGCGATATTTCTCCGGAAAATATCATTCAGCGGGCACGGGATGGAATGCCGGTCTTGATTGATTTTGGCGTGGTGAAAGAACTGGCCACCCAGGTCGCAACCCAGATGCAGCCCGGAACGACCACGCCCCCCTCCTCCCATACGGCGGTGGGTAAATTTGGCTATGCACCGATCGAGCAGATGCAAACGGGACGCGCCTACCCCAATAGTGACCTGTACGCGATGGCGGTCACGGGGTTGGTCTTGATGACCGGGCGTGAACCCCACGAACTGTTTGACGATCGTGAGTTGTGCTGGAACTGGCAACCCTACGTGTCCCTCAATCCGCAATTTGAAACGATTCTGACCCGTTTGCTCTCCACCCAGCCCAGCGAGCGCTATCCCAGTGTTCAGGCCCTCGCCCTGGATCTCAATCCACTGTTAATCGCTGTGGGTCTCGGGGCGGCCAACATCGCCACCGTGTCGTCCCCGCTCACACTCTCGACTCCGACGCTACCGGCTCCGAGTTCCACACAAATGCAAACCGTGGCGATCGGTCGATCCTACGACTCGACCACCTTGGCGACCAACGATAGCGAACCCGAGCCAGAATCTGACAGCGATCGTCATGCCCCCAAATCGTCCCCCCCGATTTCACTGCAAAACAGTCCACTGATTGTCGGCTCCCTTGGCATTCTCCTCGCCGTGATTGCAGGCTGGAGTTCGTGGAAAATTTTTAGCGGTATGGCAGAACTGTTCCCGGCTCCTGCTCCTACCCCCGCAACGGGAATCGTGCCGACGCCCCCAACGGACGCCACACCCGCCCCAGCCTCAGCCCCGCAGACCTATCGCCAGCGGATTAACCTATCCCCTGGAGGTGAGGTCAGCCTTGATGGGGAGCTGAAAAGTAATGAAACCTACGACTATCTGGTCCAAGGTCAGGTTGATTATGAGTTGGATGTGTCCGTGGCGGGTGAGCAAACCCTGCTAACCGTGCTCGATCCCCAAGGAATCGTGATGGATGGCGGTAACCGCGTGGCAGGCTGGACCGGAACCTTTATGAAGGACGGCACGCATATTTTGCGGTTACAGCCGATTCGGGGACTGGAATCGGCCACCTATACCCTCCGTCTGGGTCTTCAGGCTCCCAAGGAAGATCCCATCCCCACACCCGCACCGCAGCCGACCCCAACCCCAGCACCGCAGCCGACGCCGACGCCGACGCCAATCCCGACGCCGACGCCCACCCCAACCCCGACTCCGGCTCCTGATCCGGGGGTTGAGTCGATCGACCTCACGTCAAGCAATTCGAGCCAAGTTCGCGAGGCGATCGAACCGCCACAGGTTCGCCGGTATCAGGTCACCGTTCGTCAAGGTCAAGTCCTGAGTGCGGAACTTTCCAACAATGCCAGTATGACGATCGTCAGCCCGGACGGCAGTGCTATGGCAACCAATACCGTCTTTTGGTCGGAGGAAATTCCGGCAGATGGGGTGTATACGATCGAGGTCAATGCGGTTCAACCGGTGACATTCTCACTCAAACTTCAGGTGCAATAATCCGGCGATCGAGGTCAACCCCCAAGGGTCAAGGCCAGGAAATCCAGGGATTGACTTCGCAGCGCCACGGTTACCGCAGACGTCTAGCGCGACTGTTACATTTGTTGACAGGATTTCAAGGCATCTGAAGGGCGGTGATACGATGCCTTCAAAACCCGTTTTGTGAGAACGCTTTTTATGGCTGAAGAACTGACCGGACAGACTCCCAAGTTCGGTGGCAGTACGGGTGGCCTGCTCACCAAAGCAGACATCGAAGAAAAGTACGCCATCACCTGGACAAGCAAAAAAGAACAAGTCTTTGAGATGCCGACGGGCGGTGCCGCCATCATGAATGAAGGCGAAAACCTGCTTTATTTTGCACGTAAAGAGCAATGCCTCGCTCTCGGAACCCAACTGCGGACCAAGTTTAAGCCCCGCATGGAAGATTACAAGGTTTACCGTGTCTTCCCGAATGGCGAAACTCAGTACCTCCATCCGGCTGATGGAGTCTTCCCTGAGAAAGTCAATGAAGGCCGTGTGTTTGCGGGCAAGGTCGATCGCAAGATTGGCGACAACCCCAACCCGTCCAAGTTGAAATTTAGCGGCAAAGAGCCGTACGATGCTTAAAGCAACTTAAACGTTGAGTTTGCAATCAGCTTTTCAATTCGCAATTAAACTCCGGAGAATGTAGGTTGAGCTGCATTCTCCTTTTTTGTGTGCGATTTTTATCTAGGGGTGGTTATCAATGAAATGCCTAGCGCTTACCTAGCCAGGGTTAGAGCCCCTCGTTTGTTCTTGGGTTCGGCGTTCAGCCGCTGATCTGACCAGGGTTCTACGATTCATTGATGACACGTCCTAGAATTTGAGCTGCGATCGTCTGTGTCTCAGCCGTTGCGATCCCCGAAAAATCAGGTTGCGGGTGGGGCCGATGTGGCTCCTGCTTCGTTTTACCTAGAAGGTCAATTACGCTCATACCTTTAATGATGTTTCCGAGTTTTTCTGAATTCGAGCAGCTCGCCCAAGAGGGCAATTTCGTGCCGGTATGTCGCGAGTGGATTGCCGATCTCGATACGCCGGTGTCGGCGTGGCTCAAGGTCTGTCAAGGCGAACCCTATAGTTTTTTACTCGAATCGGTCGAGGGCGGAGAGTCGATCGGACGCTACAGTTTTCTCGGCTGTGATCCGCTCTGGGTGCTGGAAGCACGTGGCGATCGCACCGTACAGCACCATCGCAATGGCACACGCGACGAATTTCGCGGCGATCCGTTTGCGGTGCTTGAACGGTGCCTGGATGAATTTAAGCCGATCCACTTGCCCAATTTGCCCCAGGGCATTGGCGGGCTGTTTGGCTTTTGGGGCTATGAGTTAATTCAGTGGATTGAATCCCGTGTGCCAGTGCATCCGATCCAGTCCAGCGGGATTGCATCCCTGCCGGATGGTCTGTGGATGCAGGTGGATAATCTGTTGGTGTTTGACCAAGTGCAGCGCAAGATTTGGGCGATCGCCTATGCAGACCTGCGCGATCCCGAGGTCAATCTGGCCCATGCCTATGACGCGGCCTGCACCCGTGTCACCACCCTGGTCGATAAGCTCAAAACCAGCCTCGAACCACGGGAAACCATCCTTGAATGGCAATCTCCCCAAACCAGTCAAGCGCCAGCCTTAACCTACACCAGCAACACGACTCCGGAGCGGTTCAAGGCCAGTGTCCTCAAGGCGAAGGATTACATCAAGGCGGGTGATATTTTTCAGGTTGTGATCTCCCAGCGTTTATCCGCGCCCTACGCCGGTAAACCGTTTGATCTCTATCGATCGCTGCGATCGATCAACCCGTCGCCCTACATGGCCTTCTTTAACTTCAACGATTGGCAGTTGGTCGGCTCCAGCCCGGAAGTGATGGTCAAAGCTGATCGCCAGGAGGATGGCAGCACGATCGCCACCGTCCGCCCGATCGCCGGAACCCGCAAACGGGGCGCAACCCGTGGCGAGGATGATGCCTTAGCCACAGACTTGCTGGCCGATCCCAAAGAGTGTGCCGAACACGTCATGCTGGTGGATCTCGGACGTAATGATCTCGGTCGGGTTTGCCAAAATGGTAGTGTGCGCGTCGATGAACTGATGACGATCGAGCGCTATAGCCACGTCATGCACATCGTTAGCAATGTCGTCGGCCAGCTTCAACCGGATAAAACCGCCTGGGATTTGCTCAAAGCCTGTTTTCCTGCCGGGACGGTGAGCGGTGCGCCCAAAATTCGCGCGATGGAAATCGTCTGTGAACTCGAACCCGATCGCCGGGGTCCCTACTCCGGAGTCTATGGTTACTACAGCTTTGACGGTCAGCTAAATAGTGCGATCGCCATTCGCACCGCCCTAATCTGTCCAGACGAAACCGGCCAGCCGATCGTCTCCGTTCAGGCTGGAGCCGGACTCGTCGCGGACTCCAACCCCCAAAGCGAATACGAAGAGACCCTCAATAAAGCCAAAGGTGTCCTAGAAGCTATCCGCGCCTTATCCGCCCCGGAACCGTAACCCCCCACCCGTCACCCTCTGCTCCGCCCTCCACTCGATCGTCCCGTTTCTGCTTCCAGCCATCACACCATGCGACTTGTCTTCTTCGGCACGCCCCAATTTGCTGTGCCGACTCTCCAAGCCCTCATTCATCACCCCGACTGTGAGGTCGTGGCGGTGGTTACCCAGCCGGATAAGCGGCGTGGACGTGGTAACCAGCTCGATCCCTCCCCGGTGAAACAAATCGCTGTGGCCGCAGGGATCGAGGTGTGGCAACCGGCCCGTGTCAAACGCGACGAGGCCACCTTAGCCCAACTTCGCAACGCCCAAGCCGATGCTTTTGTGGTTGTGGCCTATGGTCAAATCCTGTCCCAAGAAATCCTTGACATGCCCCGTTTGGGCTGCATTAACGGTCACGGTTCGCTGTTACCGGAATATCGCGGTGCTGCCCCGATTCAGTGGTGTTTGCATGACGGCGCGATCGAGACGGGGATCACGACGATGCTGATGGATGCGGGCATGGATACCGGGGCGATGTTGCTGAAGCGATCGCGCCCCATTCATCTACTGGATAATGCCTGGACATTGGCGGCTGGGCTGGCGGATGATACCGCTACGCTGATGATCGAAACGCTGCACGGCCTCGATCGCGGCGACCTGACGCCCGAGCCACAGGACAACGATCGTGCGACCTATGCTGCACTCATCCAAAAAGATGATTATCAACTGGACTGGACGCAGTCAGCGATCACGATTCATAACAAAATTCGCGGCTTTTATCCCAATTGCATGACCACATTTCGCGGTCAACCCTTAAAAATTAAGGCCACCGCTCCAATCGGCCAACTTTGGCACGAGCAATTACCCGCAGAACTAGCGGCAATTACGCCCGATCTTCCCAGCATTTTTACACCGGGACAGATCGCAATGGTGATCAAAAACATCGGCCCGATTGTCGTCACGGGTGATGGCGGGCTGCTGCTGCGCGAGGTACGGCTTGCGGGCAAAAAGGCTGCCTCTGGCTGGGATTTTGCGAACGGGATGCGTCTTGAGGTGGGTGATGCGATCGGCGACTAAAGCCATCAGGCAAAGTTTCGGCTGACTTTAGTGGCGATCGCGCTCAAGATCATAAATTGTTTTTTCAAAATACCAGTTAATTGAGCATCGGGGGTGTCGGCGCCGGGTTGCCTCTAATAAACGGCACGCTTTGGCGCGATCATCATGCAGTAGGTTGAGTAAGTGCTGCTGATCTATTTTTCGCCCTTTTTCAAAAGGAAAGTCAGTGACTATCTGTAGTTTCTGAGATTTATTATCGGAATCTATTTTCTCTATCAGACCATACAAAATATGGATCTGTTTTTCGATTTGGCGAACCTGGTACTCTACTCCCTGACGTGCATAAATCTTTTTAGCACTTAAGTAATCCACAATTGCCGCTTCATTTTGGCCAAGTCCCTTATAAGCATTCCCTCGAATTTTAAATAGGTATGCTGATGGTAGATGACCGATCACAATGGACAAACTCGCAATTGCCGCTTGATAATTGCGTTGCTCGTACTCGATTAGACCTTTGTCGCGGTGTGCTGCTATATGATGTGGATTTTGCTGAATAACGTCATCAAAGTCACTCAGTGCGGCATCATATTTTTGCAGATCACGTAAAGCACGCCCTCGAATTAAACGTGCTTGTAAACAGTCTGGATATTCACCAATTAGTCGATTGAGAATGGGAAGAGCCAACTCAAACTTATGCTGCTTCACCAAATCCAATGCTGTATTTAAATGAAGTTTGATTCTCTGTTGATGATTGTGCGATATCGTAGACGATGCAGGTTCTACAAAAGTAAGATTTGGATTTGCTTTTGTAGGTCTCGGTTGATGACGATCTGATGTTGTGAATGGGTTAGCTTTTTGGGCTATATCTGGCGTAAGTGTAGCGGTTTTTTTGAGAGCATGACGCTTGCGTTGTAATGCAAGAGACCAATAGTATGATTCCGACTTCCCATTTAGACCAAAACGGACATTCTCAACTAGTTCTTCAGCCCGTTTTCGATCGCCATCAAACAACTGAATTAACTGATTTTGTAGTTGTTGACTGGGAGCTGGTTCGATCAATAAGTTCCTTCGTATTGATGTCGATGAGACATGTTCTCTCCCCTTTCGTGACGGTTGCAGCCAAAGGGAATACCAGACTTTCCACTGATTGTGGCAACGCTGAATGATCTGAAACTTTTGCTCACAGCCAATTCCAATTAGAATTGCAATAATGATGAGTTCCATGATGACACCAAGTTTAAAGATATTGTAAACAAGTCTTAGATCTTGTTTGATTTTTTTGATCAATCTTTTTCAAAAGATCAACCTGAGCCTGCAATAAAGTCTGAATTGGGGGTGGCACATTGGACACAGTCGGTAGATATGAACCGGCGGATTTGATTGGGATCTTCTAACACAATCAGCGGCAAGCCCGGTGCGGTGACGGGTTGATGATTGGCTTCACGGTGAGCGATCGTCGCGTTGAGTTTCAATAAAACCGTGAGGGGATCATCGCGATCGGTAAGTCCGTAGGCGTGACGAACACAGGCGTCAAGGTGGGCATGGGCGTGATGCAAGGCGGTGTCACCCGGTTGGTCGAGGGGGCGGTAAAGCTCGCGCAGACTGAGGCGATCGGTGTGCATCTGCTCGCGACGGAGGTGACGCAGGGCTACGGCGGCGGCGGCGATCGCTTCGATTTGCTCGATCGTGGGGGATTGCGGCCAGGGAAATGTGTCGAAAACGCTGTGGGAGGTGTAGCGAAAATCGCGTTTTAGGGTTGAACAACGATTCGTAAACCAAAGCCAGTGCAGTGAGGATTGCAAAATCCCAAAGGAGTAATCATCCTCAAAGGTAAAGACCTGTAAGGCATCGTTCGGACGAATGTTTGTACTGACAAACTCAAAAATTGGACGCTTAGTTACACGAGCGCAGGTGATATAGCGATCAAGATTCGGTAGCTTT
>RDYZ01000223.1 GCA_004293855.1 Oscillatoriales cyanobacterium
GTGAGGCTGGCTCAGGTTAAATCGGTTCATCGCTATAACTCAGTCAATGGATTGTGGATTAGGGAGCAATCGCGGAGGGTTCCGGTGCGGGATCGCTGGCAGGCTCGATCGCAGCTTCGGCAGGTCGAGACGATGGTGGCTTGCGATCGGGATGAAACAGCGTATAAAAACACGGCACGATCACCAGGGTTAAAAATGTCGCGAGGGACAGGCCGGAAAAGACCACCACGCCCAGGGGTTGCAGAAAACCAGCGCCGCCATCGCGTTCCCAGGTTAACGGCAGCAACCCTAACACGGTGGTGATGGTGGTCATCAGGATCGGGCGCAACCGCTGGGGAGCCGCGCGTAACATCGCAGCACGGGCGCTGAGTTGCTCCCGATCGCGGAGCTGGTTGGCTCGCTCCACCAAAATAATGGCGTTATTGACCACAATCCCCACCAGTAACACCACCCCAATGACGACCGTGGCACCGATCGCCGTTTCTGTGATGTACAAGCCAAAAATAGAACCGGCGATCGCCATAGGAATCGTTAGCAAAATCACCAGGGGATCGCGAAGGGAGTTGTACTGCACGGCCATCACGACAAACACCAGAAAGGTGGCTAAACCACCGAGCAGACGGAGGGAGTCTTGGAGTTGCTGGCTGGTGGCGGCGGCGGCACTGGGCAGCAGCGAGACCTCAGGGGGCAGGTCAAGACGGTTGATGATCGCGACCGTTTCGGCGATCGCCTCGCTCAGATTGGCGCCATCGGCAAGGCTCCCGTCAAAAATAATCACTTGACGTTGGTTAATCCGCTGAATTTCTCCCGGAGCTTGGGCGACGTCGATCGTGGCAATGTCACCGAGACGGATAAGCTGGTGATCGTCGGTAAATAGGGGGATGTCGCGCAGCAATTCCGGCTGGCTGATGCTCCCAGGTGTGAGTTGAACCCGGACGTCAATGAGGCGATCGCCCCGCTGAAACAGGGTCGCGACGGAACCCGATAGAGCCGTTTCGATGGTGTCACCGATCGTACGGGCGGACAGACCGAGATCGGCGGCGCGTTGCCAGTCGGGGCGGATGCGGACTTCAGGCTGGGGGGCGGCGGCGTCGGGGCGATAGCGGGCCAGGGTCGCCTCTTGATTCAGGGCAGCAAAGACCTGTTCACTGGCAAGGCTTAAAGCCTCGGGGTTCGCTCCCTGAAGGACGATATCGATATCCCCACGGGTGGGGGAGTTATTTAAGATCAAACCCCGCACGCGACCGGGAGAGAGCCGCAAGTTTGCGCCGACAAGGGGAATAGTTTCGGTCAGACTGGCAGAAAGCCGATCGACGAAGGCGGCCACATTGGTGTCCGGCTGGAGATTGATGGTACTTGAGCCACGCAGGGCATTGGCGCTGGTGGTACTCCCAAAAAATGAGCCGCCAGAGGTGCTAAACACAGAGCGGGTTTCCGGTTCAGCCAGGAGCTGACGATCGATTTCCGCCATGACGCGGCGGTTGTCTTCGAGTGGTGTTCCAGGGGGGAAGGACGCAGAAAGCGAGGCTTGACCATTACTGATTTGGGGCAGGATTTCCTGCGACAGTTGCCCTACCATCCAAAGGCTGGTGGTGAGTAGCAGGGCTGTGGTAAAGCCGATCGTCAGGAGGCGAAAGCGCAGCAATCGGCTGAGGAGGCGACGATAGGCGATGGTGGCGGAGGCAAGGCCAAACTGAAAGGCGCGAATCGGCCACCAGTGGGAGAAGCCGCTCGATCGCTGCACCGAGAGCAAGCGTACGGCCAAGGCGGGGACAACGGTGAGGGCGATCGGTAGGGACGCGGCAACGGCGAAGCTAATTGTTAAAACCAGCTCGTTAAACAGCAGTGAGATGAAGCCACCGAGGAGCAAAAACGGCAGTACGGCGACGAGGTTCGTGGTGGTGGATGCCAGCAAAGCGGATTCGAGATCGCGGCTGCGGGCCTCGGCTCGAGCCTGGAGGGAGGGCGGCGGCGAACCGATCGGGCTCGTGTTGGGGTGTGCATCCTCGAACTCGTCGGGATCTTCTGTCGCGATCGCTTCGAGCATGACGATCGTATTATCGACGACAATGCCGACCCCCAATGCCAACCCACCGAGGCTAAAGACATTCAGCGATAGGCCAAACAGTCCCATCAGCAACATCGCCGTCAGAGTCGCTAGGGGAATGGCTAACACAATGACAACGGTTTGCCGCAGCGATCCGAGGAAGAGCAACACGACGATCCCGGCTAGACTGGCCCCCATAAGTCCAGCCTCAATCACATCCGCGATGGAGCTCCGAATAAATTCCGACTCATCGAGCATGACCTGAAGGTTCATATCTTCGGCGATCAGCCCTTCGCGTCGCAGGTCGTCGAGTTTGGCTTTGACACCATCAACAACGGTGATCGAGTTGGCATCGGGTTGTTTTTGAATGCTGACCTTGACGGCGGGGATGCCGTTGAGGGCAACAAAAGTGCGTTGCTCTTCGGTTCCATCGCGAATGGTGGCAATGTCGGAGAGGGGAATTCGGGCGTCGGTGGTCGCGCTGGTGGTGGTGGGACGATCGATCGTCAGCGGTAATTGGCGAATGTCGTCGGCACTCTCAAACTGTCCGGCAACACGGGCAAGGGCTTCGGTCTCGCCACCCCGAATAAAGCCGCCTGCGGTGTCTTGGTTCCGATCGCCGATCGTCTCGATCACATCGCTGATATCTAAACCAACGGCTTGCAAGCGATCGAGATCAAGGTTGACCTGTACTTCTTCCCGCACCCCGCCGGACACATCAACATTTGCAACCCCCGCAACCCGCGTCAGTTCCCGTGTCAGTTCTTCATCGGCAAAGAGACGCAGATCGAGCTGTGAAAGGGAGTCAGAGGTGAGCGCTAGTTCGTAAACGGGTAACTGTGACGGGTCGAATTTAAAGAGACGCGGGACGCCAACGGCCTCGGGTAATTGATCCTGAACTCGGTTGAGGGCAGCGGTAGCATCATTGAGGGCGCGATCGATATCCTCTCCGGCCTGAAAGAAGAGATCGAGGCTGATGCGGCCCTCACGGGTTTGGGAAAAAATCTGCTCGACCCCTTCCGTGGCGGCCATGGCCTCCTCGAGCGGACGTGTGATGTCGTTAACGGCCACGCTGGGAATCACACCGGGGGCATCGACTCTGAGACCAATGCGGGGATAGGTGATGCTGGGCAGGAGATCGATCGGCATTCGGCTGATCACGAACAAGCCAAGCACAACGATGCTAAGCGTCAGCATGAGCGTACCGATCGCGCGACGAATCGCCAGGGTCGAAAGGCTTAGCGGTGTATTCGTCGGGGGAGTTTCGGGGTGGGACATGGGAGAAGCGAGCGATAGGGGTACGTGGGGAATGGGGCAGAATCCGAACAGCGACAACGGTTAACACACACGCCGCCTTAGCATTAGGAGTCGGAGAGAAAACTACGCCGCACGGGCTGCCCATCGCGCAGCGGCTCGGCACTGCGAACGATGTAGGCATCGCCGGGAACCAGTCCCGATCGAATCTCGACGGTATCGTCTACCGGATCGCGACGGGTTCCGCGCGACGCTGCCGATCGTCCTGCGTCTACCAGGGTGACCGGACGGGCGATCGCCTTGGTTTCGCGATCATTGCCCTGGACGACAAACACCACCGGTTGACCGTCGGCACTGACCTCGATCGCGCTGCGGGGAATCACGACCGATTGACGTTTGGATTGATCCGTGAGGCTGACCCGTGCCAACAACCCTCCGCTCATTTCGCCGCGTGGGTCGCTGAGGCTAATTTCGACGGGAATCAGTCGCGCCACAGGATCGGCGATCGGGAAGATCCGATCGATCCGTCCCGCAAAATTACGCCCTGGGAACGCATCAAGCTGAAGTTTGACCGGCTGACCGAGTTCGATTTTGTCCCGATCGCGATCGGCGACCTCGATTTGTACCTGCACCGTCGAAAAATCCCCCAGTTCGAGTAAGGCATCTCCCGTTCGCACCACATCCCCCGATTCCACCACCCGATCGATCACCACCCCATCCAACGGCGAGATCACCGTGGCATAGGACAGACGCTCACGGGTGCGATCCACGATCGCCGCCTGTGCTGCCACCCGCTGTTCAGCGGTGGCGATCGTCCGTTCCCGACTGCTGACCTGCTCCTCGATCGCGAATACGGTTTGCTGCGCGGTCTCAAAGGTGGCGCGTTCAATTTCCGCCTGCTGTTGGGATACGGCTCCCTCGCGGGCTAACTGCTCGAAGCGCTCCGCATCGGCACGGGCGCGATCGCGGGCTACGATCGCCTCGGCCACCCGTGCTTGGGTTTCTGCTAAATCAAACCGTGCTTTTTCGACCTCCGCTTGCCGTGCGCCGAGTTCGGCCTCCGCTTCGTCCACTTCACCCAGGAGGAGCCGATCGTCAATTTGGGCCAAGACTTGCCCCGCGTAGACCACATCCCCAGCATCCACCGTCATCATCAACACTTGACCGTCCACCCGCGATTTCGCCGACACCACCCGCGCGGGCTGGGTTGTCCCGGTGTATTCCGTTATGTTGTCGGCTGGGCGGATCTGCACGATCGCCACATCCACGGTCACAGGTTGATCGGTGGTCGCTTCGGCGCGATCGCCCCGTCCGCCCCGTCCTGACTGGTCGGAATTTCCAGGGTTTGCGGTAGCACAGCCACCGATCACCCCACCGATTACCAGGGCACTGATTAACCGGCCCCACAGACGCCATGGTGACGGGTGCGGTGCGGGTCGGCGATCGGGGTGAGGGTGCGATCGATGGCTGCACTGGCCGAGAACGGTAGCACTGGGAGAAGCGGGATCTGTCACGAATTGAAAGTGCGCTGCAAGAGGGGGCAATCAAAAAAGCTTGCTCGTTGAGACCAGATGCCTTTAACAATATGTTACAAACATCTGGAAGGGGCGGCTAGGTTGATATGAAGGGACAACGCGCACAGTCGATGGTTTAGCGCTCAATCAGGCGGCGAACTTCCGATCGACCCAGCACCTCGATCGATCGTTTGAATCGATAGGTCAACAGTCCCGCCGTGGCCAGTTGCCAGGTAAACGCACCCAGTAAAGCCGTTAGTGTTACCTGTTCGATCGCAAAGGTAGACCCCGCAAACACAAACAGCGTCCACAGATCCGTGGCGGCTTTTACGGAGAGATCCGCCACACCCAGGAGGATCGGCGGGATGACCAACAGGGCAAAAAAGCAAGCCAGAATCAGCGCATGACGTTGCTTGAGTTTCCAGTGCAAAATATGTTGTAGCAAACCGGACAGCATCAGCATCGAGGCAAACGATACGAGCAGAATGCCGATCGCTGTCCAGCCTAAATTCCCTGCCCAATACCCATGCATCGCTATCACCCAAGCGATACAGACAAGACAGGTCGCCAAAAGCTGCACCGCGATCGCCAGGGTTGGCGGGCTTTTTTCACCGATGAGCAAATCGAGCCAGATCGATCGGCGGGTTTCCGACTCTGACAGCCCCTCCGCAGCATTCACATGGTGGTAACGCGCCCAATCCTGCACACTCTGGCGCGGCGGCATCAGGATCAAATTGAGGGCGATCGTGATCGTGAGATAAAACACCGACATAAAGTACAACATCGGTTCCCAGTCGCTCCAGCCCACACTGAACGGTTGCATGGCAAAACCCAACCAAAACACGGTCAATTCAGCCGTCAGCCAATAGGTCTGGGTTTTCGAGAGGAGCGTCGCTTTGGAATTGCGGAACAGCCGACCCAGGGCTTGCCAAATCCAATAAATCCCGATGCCCGTCCAAACCCAACAAAAACTCATTAACGCCAGTCGTGACTGACTCAGCGGTACGATCCACCACAGAAAAATAGTGCTGCGATTGGCGAGATCACCAAAGAATTCTTCAGGAATGGCAAATAGGACGTATAAAACCGCGACGGCTGGGTAGAGCATGGCACTACTCACCAGCACCCCCAGCCACGCTTGGTTGGTTCCCAGGCAGGCGATCAGCATCGCCGCACAAAAGAACAACACGGCAATTTCGATCGCAGACACATAAAACAGTCCCAGGTTTAGCAAACTGGAACCGCCCATCAGTGTCATGTAGGCGTGCAGCGGTAGCGCGGCGAACACAGCGAGATAGACCATCGCCGGAACGCCCAGGATTTTGCCGAGGAAAATACGATCGCCGCTCTGGGGCGTCAGGCGCAAGAAATCCAACGTCCCGGTTTGGCGTTCCTTGGCGTAGTTGGCGATGAGCTGATAAACCCCCCCCAAGACCAGGATGGTGATTAAGCCTGCACCGAGGGTATGGGAAAAGTTGGTTCCCCAATAGTTCCAGTCCACTTTAACCACGCCATCGGCGTCGAATAGACAGTTGTAGTGTCCATCGGTGAGGCAGTAGGTGTGATGTGTGGGCTGAAAGGGCTGATCGGTTGGGGGTAAGCCCGCCTGAAACATGAAGTAGAGCAGACCTTGGGCGAGCAGTGATAGTCCGAGGGCGAGGCTCAAGTTGCGGGGTTTCAGTTGACCTTTCAGCTCGCGTAGAAATTGGGGGTTGAGATTACCGATCGCATTGAGCAGGCGATCGCCGATCGGTTCAACCGTAGACGGAGCGGATGGGTGAGGGGAACTGGGAGGCATGGATGTTCCTGAAGAAGTGAACAAAAATAGTCAGGGATGGAAAAAGATTTGAGTTTGGGCCGAGTTTGAGCTGAGTTCGCGCTGAGTGTGGGTGAATCGTGATCGATCGCTTCTAAGCTCCTAACTCCGATAATTACCGTTATGGGTGATTCAAAATGGGTCAGTCAGGAGAAGGGGATCAGCCCTCGAACTGGGGATGCGATCGCCCGATCACTGCGATCTCCACGATCATTACGACACTTGCTGATGGCCGAGCTTCAGAAAAATATCTTCAAGACTTTCCTGGGTGCGATGAAATTCACTAATGGGAATGTCCGCCAAAATGATCGATCGCAACAGAGCAGTACAGTCTTCGACACGGCCAGAAAAGTCCACCGTTAAACTGCGGCGATCGGACGATGGCGTCCAACCTTCAACATAAGGAGTGCGTGAGAGTAAATCGGTGAGACGCTCCAAACCGTCAGAAAACTTAATCAAAATTTGTTGATGGCTCAAACGCCGATACAGACTTTCCAGGCTGGTACTTTCCACCAGACACCCCAATTCCACAATTCCGATCGAGGTACAAAGCTCCGCCAAATCACTCAGCACATGCGACGAAATTAAAATCGTCATCCCCGCTTCTTGCAGCGTCTGGATCACCTCCCGAAACTGGCGCCGCGCGATCGGATCTAGCCCAGAGACCGGCTCATCGAGCAACAACAGAATCGGCTCATGGACGATCGTTCTCGCCAAACCCAAGCGCTGTTTCATCCCGCGCGAAAGTTCGGTAATCGGGCTATTTCGCTTATAGGTGAGCTGCACCAGATCCAGCACTTCGTACAGTCTTTGGGTGCGTTTCGGATCGCGCAGTTCATAAAGACGCGCGTAATAGTCCAGATAATCCCAAACGGTCAGATCTTCGTACAGCGGATAATCGTCTGGGAGGTAACCCAAATAGCGTTTAATCGTGGCATTTTGACGATCGCGAAGCAGACGCTCACCGTGAATATAGATCTCTCCTGTTGTGGGTTCTTCGGCGGCAGCAAGCATCCGAATCAACGTGGTTTTACCCGCACCATTCGGGCCAATCAGGCCGTACACCTCACCCGGTGAAATTTTCAGATCAATGCTATTGACGGCAACGTGATGATCAAATTGCTTCGTCAAGCCACGAGTCTCGATCGCAAACTCCGGCGGCGATACTGCTGCCGTCAGGAGAGACGAATCCGTGAGTTCTAACATAGGGCAATCCGCAAGACGGAACGAAGGCAGAAACCGACAACCGGCAACCCCAAGGGAGGGAATGCTTATCCGTTGCCTACAGTTCGATCGTACTCAGTTTCGCAAGTACACTCCATTTCAGTCCGGACAGTTTAGAAGGTGGAAGCTCCACCCGAACAGCATCAACAATAAATCGAGTATTATGGCCTCCGGCTGATGGGAACCGATCAGCGATCGATCCCGCAGCGCAACGCCCATCAGGCAACCATGTTCAAATGGTTTCC
This sequence comes from Oscillatoriales cyanobacterium, assembly GCA_004293855.1. GTDB lineage: Bacteria > Cyanobacteriota > Cyanobacteriia > Cyanobacteriales > Geitlerinemataceae > RDYZ01. The sequence continues at coordinate 8,101 of RDYZ01000223.1, forward strand.
AACAAAATCCCAGGAAATCATTACAGAATGGATCAGGGCTGTAATCTAACGTAGCATTCACCGAAATAACCGCTCTATCCCACCCTCCTCAACCCGTAACTTGAGGATACGACACGGACTTTTTCCAGCTCATACCGGACTCTTTCCCGGCGCTTTTAGAAAAAAAGCCCATTAAAAACGCCGTGATGTTTTCAAATCACGGCGCTCTTTCCACAAGCTTTTAAGCTTGGGTATATTCAGCAAGGAATATTAGAGAGGTGAGGCAATCCCAGCCCGATCGGTTCCATCGCAAAATAGACGAATAGACTAAAAAGGTTAGTCCTCAAAATCACTCGGATCAACCTGTTTGAGTTGGATATGCTTGTAGCCGAGCTTGATCTCAAACTCATCACCAGGCTTCAGGCCCATCTCTTGGGTATAGGTCGAACCGATCACGATTTGACCGTTCTTGTGAACACTGACACGATACGTCGGTTCACGACCACGTCCGTCTTTCACGCCTTCGGGATCGAGCGGAATTCCTTTTGCAGCAAGAACAGCGTCGTAAAAGTCGGTCAGATTAACACGCGTTTGATCGTTCTTTGTAATCGTGTAATATCCGCATTGCTTTGCTGTTTCGCGCCGAGGCAAGTGCGAAGACTCTTTGACTTTTGCCAGCAACGCTTTGCCCGTTAAGGGCGTCGTAGGCAGTTCGCTCATTGGCTTAACTAACTTCTCCACCTAGTTCTGAATTCGATCTGTTTTAAGGAAATTGTTTCCCTAGGTAAGAATATAACTGAAAATCGCTTTTTTTGACGTCAGAAAAATATTTTTGTCTAACATTCATCAAAATTGCTTCATTTTGCCATTGCCATACTTGAAGTTTGAGCTTCCAGAATCACATAAAATTTTGCAGGCCGGGTTTTCTCTTTGCAGGTGATCGAGCGTTCAAACCTGATCTTTTGTTGGCAATAGATCAAAATGGGGGGATCGATCGGTTTGGGGTTGTCGATATCTTCAGACGCGAAAAACGATGACTCACCCCAACTCTGCGTTTCAGGAGTCATACGCCTGCATGGATAGGAAGCCAAGACTAATCGAGATAAATCTTAGACGGGAAGGTTACGATTCGAGCTCCCTGCGATCAATACTTTCTACCGATGGCGAGAGGGCTGGTGAAGGTTGACGGGGAACACACCTTTCGTCTCGTCCATCGAGCCTAAAAATGATCATCGAGGCGAAAGACAACAGTGTTAACGGGTGGAGAGGGGTGAGTCCTCCCCCCCAAAAAAAGGATAAAAATATGTCTATTGAGCAGCCATCCCGAGCGTCGATTTCCTCGGATGGGCAAACTTGCTAACGATCGAAGGATAGCAAAGTGTAATTTTGATGGGTGGATAACGTTTTTGTCGCGTCTTGGCGCTATACTCTCTCGTCTCTCTGAACTGGATTAGGGGTTTAAAAGCGGTCTTGTTTTTAAGCTTCGATAGTGTGTCACCTTAACTTGCCATACGTCAAGCCAAATTGATGCTCAATGACTTTGTGCGGCGGAGTAATGCACCTCGGTCAATCCTGGAACGGGCGATCGTTCAGGGCTTAGGAACTTGTGAACCGGTTCGGGAATCTGGGTCTCTTTTACTACATGATTGATGGCCCCGGAGTGATTCGATCGGGGGGTGAAGCTGCGGCGAGAAGGGTTTTTCGTCGGTCGATTCTGAGGGGTATTCGGGTGGTGAGCGGGGCTCGAAAGCGTCGGTTTAGACTGGAGCGGAGGCTGAGGTTTGTGGGCTGGCTGAAGGGAAACCCGGTCGGAATGGAATCGACCTTGGAAATGGGGAGAGATGCGGGATATCATCACCCTTTCAGGCATAACGAAATGAAGCCGGGGTTTGCACTGGCGATCGCAACCGATAGGCCGATACGCTAGTAGCAAGAATGCATGGAGATCTCGGATGACAATTCGATTCGGGGAAGCGATCGTGGGTGATCTCGCTCAGGCGGAGCGGCGAGAATGGTTGGTAACAAACGGGATTGGCGGTTATGCCTGTGGGACGGTCGCTGGGATTTTGACGCGGCATTATCATGGCCTGATGATTGCGGCGTTGGCTCCACCCCACGATCGGCGTTTGCTACTGACGAAGCTGGATGAACTGGTGTACTACAACGGTGGACAATATCCGCTGTTTGCGAATCGCTGGGCCACGGGTCTGGTGGCTCCGTCTGGCTATCGCTACATTCAACACTTTGAGTTAGAGGGACGCATCCCAACCTGGACGTTTGCCTGTGGTGATGCGCTGCTCGAAAAGCGCATTTGGATGGAGCAGGGCGAAAATACAACCTATGTACAGTACCGGCTCCGACGGTCTCAATTGCCGATCTCGATGTTTGCCAAGGTTTTGGTGAACGATCGCAGCCATCATGGTGGATCGGTGCGGCATGAGTGGCACTGTGAACCGGTGCATCGTGGCGCGTGTATTTGGTCGGGATCAACCGGAACACCACTCTATGTCACGAGTGATCGTGGACGTATGAATGTTTGTTACGACTGGCATTTTGGCTTTCAGCTTCAACGGGAGTGTGAGCGGGGGACGGGGGCGATGGAGGATCATCTGCACCTGGCGACGATCGAAGCGACGATGGCCCAGGGGGAAACGTTGACGATCGTGGCTTCGACGCAACCGGCATCGGCGGCGCATCCCGCACAGATCTCACGTCAGGATGGAGAAACGGCTTTGGAACGATCGCGGCAACACGATCGCGTTCAACTCGATCGTTGGCGCCTGACGCGCCTGACGCCCCCGGTTCCGGATCTGGAAAATCCTACACAGACTCAAACTCAACCCCAAACCCAAGCACAATCCCAAACTCAACCCCAGCCCCAAACCCAAACCAATCCGGACTGGATTCAACAATTGATTCTTGCCGCCGATAGCTTCATCGTGGAGCGGCCCCAACCCGATGGCAGTTTGGGACATAGCATCATCGCGGGGTATCCCTGGTTTCGGGATTGGGGACGGGATGCGGCGATCGCCCTGCCCGGTCTGACCCTAACCACGGGACGTTACACCCTGGCTCGATCGATCCTAAAATCCATGGCTCGCTTTTTTCGGCAAGGTTTACTCCCAAATATTTTCCCGGACGCCAACAGCGAAGCCAGCTACAACACGATCGATGCCACCCTCTGGTATGTCGAAGCGGTCCGGGCTTACGTCGAGCATACCGACGACCGGGTCACCCTGGCGGAACTGTTCCCACATCTACAGGAGGCGATCGCCTGGTATGAACACGGCACATGCTTTGACATTGGCATGGACAAAACCGACGGGCTGATTCGTGGTGGGTCACCGGAAACCCAACTCACCTGGATGGATGTCAAGATTGACGGGAAAGCTGTCACACCACGATCGGGCAAAGCCGTCGAAATTAACGCCCTTTGGTACAACACCCTACGATCAATGGCGGCCTTTTGCGTCCAGCTTCAGCCCTCTGCCCCAACCCTGCCCACCCCGGTTCCCCTGCCCGACGACATCGATCACTATGCCCGCCTTGCGAACCAGGTTGAACGTAGTTTTCAGGTCTTTTGGAATCCAAGTATGGGCTGCTGTTATGACACGATCGACGGCCCCCACGGGGATGATGCGGCCCTCCGTCCCAACCAAATCTTTGCCGTGTCCCTGCACTACAGTCCGCTGACTGCCGCCCGCCAACGCGCGATCGTTGATCAATGCAGCGCCAAACTCTTAACCTCGGGCGGATTGCGATCGCTCTCCCCCGACCATCCCCACTATCGCGGTCGTTATCGCGGTGATGTCCAGGTTCGCGATCGGGCTTATCATCAAGGAACCGTCTGGGCTTGGCTCATCGGCGCGTTTGCGATCGCCCACCTGCGCGTCTATGACGACTGGCAAACCGCCCAGGATTTCCTCACCCCCTTCGCCGATCGTCTCCAGGAAGCCGGAATCGGTAGCCTGAGCGAAATTTTTGATGGCGACCCGGTACACCGTCCCCGAGGGTGTATCGCCCAAGCCTGGAGCGTCGCCGAAGTGCTTCGCGCATGGCACATCATTGATGCCCGTCGCCAGCAAAAGCACCCGACCGATCGCCCGCCGTTGCCCACACCTCCCCTCTGTGTGCCACCGCTTCCGAGCTAGGCTTTTAAACTCGATAGAACCTACGCAAAATATCGGAACTCGTAGGCATATCCTGCAATGGGCCCACGGTATCGCCTCTTGCCGGTCCGTGGGTCAGTTCTGATCGATCGCCACACACTAAACCACCGCTCTAGTTCGTTGCCCTCATCAACGAACTAGAACCGAGTCTCGCAACATCCCGACTTCTAACTCGCTCTCTAGCTCGCTTCCATCCCTCACCCATTGCACTTGCGATTTTTTCCCTATCGCTATGCCCGAATCTATCCTCGTGACCGGCCCTGCTCGATCCGGCAAAAGTGAATTTGCCGAGCATCTGATTCGTCAACACCATCACGACGTGGTGTACATTGCGACGGCCTTCCGCAGCCGTAATGACTACGAATGGCAAGCCCGAATCGCTCGCCATCGCGATCGTCGTCCGTCCGCCTGGAAAACCCTAGAAGCTCCGCGAGATTTGGTGGGTAGCATTCGCGCATGCAATAACCAGACCCTGCCGCCCAATCTCCTGATCGACTCCTTTGGAACCTGGGTTGCGAATTGGCTCGATGATGACATCGCCGCCTGGAAAAACGAATGTGACGACCTGATCGCAGAAATTACCACCTATCGGGGTCTCATCATCTGCGTGGCGGAAGAAACCGGCTGGGGCGTTGTACCGGCCTACGCTACGGGTCGCCTCTTTCGCGATCGCCTCGGTGACATCACGCGACAAACCGCTGCGATCGTCGATCGGGCTTACCTCGTCGTGGCGGGATACGCGATCGACCTCAAACAAGTCGGCAGCGCCACCCAACCTTAACCCCGACTCGATTGAAAACCGTCTGCCGATCGGTCCAGAAATTTAGCCAAGAAAAAAGCTAGCCGCGCAACCGGCTAGCTTTCTAAGTTTCACGCAACCACATTACTGACACCATCAGACTCCGCAAAGCTGGGGCTCAGTAAACACTCAATCAGGCAGGGAAGCTGCACGCAACTGCCGCGACCCCAAAACGTCACAGACTACGGGATTGCACGGGCAATGGATCATCCATCTCCAGTGATACCGTCTGACTCTGAGCCGGAACGGCGAGCAAGAAGGCAATCAAGGCGACAGAGCCACAGATCCAAGCACGAGTTTTCCACATAGCCTTGAGATTTATATTTGTACCTTATACCAGAGATTATACTGACTTTTTGGCGAATTGACTAGGTTAAATTAAAGCTAAGGTGAGTTTATCCGTGTAAACACGGCGGAAATCGTACGATCGCGGCCTATCACAAACCCACCATCCCGAATTGAAACCGGAGACAGAATGACCGGAGCGGCTTGAGAATACGTATTGATACTTACTTCAGTTTTTGCTCCTCGATCGCACCCCTGGGCCGCCGCCTCGAAACCTGTGATGTAGAGCCACGAGAACTGTGCCCCGACGTAGCGCCTCGGAACGAAAGTCAATCCAGGTATGCAGCCGCCGCATCCGTCGGGGAATCGGTCGGGGAATCGGTCAACCGATCTATGATGGAAAGCGTTGAAGCATAGCGGTACGGGCCTGGTCTATGCGTCGAGTGTCAAGTGTTTTGGAACCGTGAGAGTGTGTCATGCGAACCGTTCGAGGATTGGCGATCGGCGTAGGCGTTGCAGCGGTCGTACTGCTGGTTTTATCGGGAAATCTTGTCCATCTCCTGACAGAATCCTGGTGGTTTGAATCCGTTGGCTTTGCCAGTGTGTTTCAAACGCAACTGACCTGGAAGGCGGGAGCATGGCTCGTGGGTGCAGTCGCGAGCGTCCTGGTGGTGTGCGGCAATTATGCCTGGGCGATGTGGCTGACTCGTGGTCGCCCGTTTCAATTTTTTGCTGACAATTTAGAGTGGGGCGAATCCGTGCAAATGCTGCCCAATCTGCTGGCGATCGGGCTGGCGATCGGGCTGGGCATCACGGGGGGAAACTTGGCGGGTACGCATTGGGATCTCGTTCTTAAAAGTCTCCATGCCACCAGCTACGGCACACTTGACCCCATTTTTCAGCGTGATTTAGGGTTTTATTTATTTCAGCTTCCGTTACTCTCCGTCGTACAACAGGGTTTACTCAATCTGGTTGCCATCAGTGTGGGGATGGCGGGAACGATCTATTTTCTGAAGGGTGAGTTTGCCTTTGAACGGGGCTGGTCACAGCCAATTTCGCGCGGCCCCAAAGTGCATCTCGGATTGCTCATGGGCGTCTTGGCGTTGATTTTGGGGTGGGAAATTTGGTTGCAACGCTACGAACTGTTGTACTCACCCACGGGCGTTGTGTTTGGTGCGGGCTATACCGATATTCATGCGCGGTTACCGGTTGATAATGTAATGACGGTGGGGGCGGTGATTGTGGCCTCCACGTGGTTTATGTCCCTCTGGCAACGTAACGTCAGCTTGCCGGTGACGGTTTCGATCGTGGCCTTGGTGTCGTGGCTGGGATTAGCGGGAATTTATCCGCTCCTGATGCAAATCCTGATCGTTGAGCCGAATGAAATCACCAAGGAGCAACCCTACGTCGAACATAATATTCAATTCACACGAGCGGCCTACGGGTTAGCCGAGGCCGAACGGCGAGATTTTCAGATTGAGGCAACCCTCGATCGGCAGGTACTCGCGGAAAATACGGAAACCCTGGAAAACATCCGGCTCTGGGACTACGAGCCGCTGTTGAGTACCTATCGACAACTGCAAGAAATTCGCCTGTATTATCGATTTTCGGACGCCGATATCGATCGCTACACGATTAACGATCGCTACCGCCAAGTCATTATTGCCCCGCGCGAACTGTCCTATTCCCAGGTTCCCGACCAAGCTAAAACCTGGGTTAACCAGCACTTGAAATACACCCACGGTTTCGGCGTGGTGATGAGTCCTGTAAACCGGGTCACGCCGGACGGCCTCCCGGAATTTTTTATCAAAGATATTCCGCCCGAGTCCAGCACCGATCTTGGGGTGGATGAATCCCGCATTTACTACGGTGAAGCCACCGATACCTATATTTTCACCGGGACAACCACCCAGGAATTTGACTACCCTCAAGGGTCAGAAAATGCACTGACCACCTACTCCGGACGCGGTGGTGTGCCGATGGGATCGTTTGGACGACGGTTGATGTATGCGATCGATCGTCGCAGTATCCAACTGCCCACATCGGGCTATTTCACCGCCAATTCGCGCATTCATTATCACCGCCAAATTCGCGATCGGGTGCAAACCATTGCCCCCTTCCTGCGGCTGGATAGCGATCCCTACGTTGTGATTCATGACGGGCGGCTGAAGTGGATTGTGGATGCGTATACCGCCAGCGATCGGTATCCCTACTCGCGTCCGGTGAATCTGAGCGACAACGCCTCAACGCTGCTCAATCGGCGCAATCTGAAAACCGTCGTCCGTGACAATATCAATTACATGCGTAATTCCGTCAAAATCATCGTTGATGCCTATGACGGAACCCTGCAATTTGTCGCGATGACAAAGGATGATCCCGTCCTGTCCAACTACCGCAACATTTACCCGGATCTCTTCGTCGATCGCGAGACCATCCCGGCGGATCTCCTTTCCCATTTTCGCTATCCGATCGACCTTTTCGATGTGCAAGCTCACATGTATCTGGCTTACCACATGGAAAACCCCGATGTGTTCTACAACCGGGAAGACCTGTGGCGTTTTCCCGTGAGCAATCAGGGCGCTGCGAATGATCCAAACCGTAGCTCTGCCGTTGAACCGTTCTATACGATCGTGCGTCTACCTGGCGAAGAACGCACGGAATTTGTCACGATTTTGCCCTTAACACCGGTCAACAAAGACAACACGATCGCCTGGATCGCCGCGCGATCGGATGGTGAAAACTACGGACGCTTACTCGTCTACAACTTCCCCAAACAGTCCCTAGTCTACGGCCCGAGCCAAATCGAGGCACGCATTGATCAAAATCCGATCATCTCGCAACAATTAACCCTTTGGAGCCAAAAGGGATCGAAGGTCTTACGCGGCAACCTCCTCGTCATTCCCCTCTCGAACTCCCTGCTCTACATCCAGCCGGTGTACCTGCGGGCGGAACAGGGCGAACTCCCGGAACTGAAACGGGTTGTCATTGCCTACGAAAACGAGATTGTCATGGAGCCCAATCTTGATCTGGCTCTCGCGGCGATTTTTGGAGAAAGCGATAGTTTCCTTGAAACCACAGCTTCGCCCGATCGTGATGATCCCCAAGCCACGGCGACACCGTCCAGTCAAGCCAGCACAACCAATCCATCTAACCCAGTGGGTCAAACCGGCCAAACCAACCCAAGCACCACCCCAACCACCCCGATCGCCTCACCGCTTGCCCGTCGTGCGCTGACGCTCTACCGCGAGGCAGAAGCCGCCCTACAAACCGGCGATTGGGCGACCTATGGCGAGAAGCAAGCCGAATTGGAAGCGGCTCTGCAACGACTCAGCAAGGGCGAAACCTCGATTAATGAGTAATGAGTACACCTCTACGATCGGTGGTTGAGTCATGGTTAAAGGATTACCGCATGATCGATGGCGAAGAGAGTGGCCGATCGTTCCTGATCTGACTCATTGTCTCGTCACACTCAACGGGTTCACTGCTTTTTATGACACAACGACTGGTTGAATTGGCTCGATTGTTTCTGCGTTTGGGAACCGTGGGTTTTGGTGGCCCCCAGGCTCACATGGCCATGCAGAATGATGAGGCCGTAGTGCGGCGCGGCTGGCTAACACCGGAGGAGTTCGCCCAGGGTTTGGCGGTGTGTGAAATGCTACCGGGACCCGCGTCAACCCAGATGGGGATTTACATCGGCTATCTGCGGGCCGGAACGATCGGGGCGATCGTGGCGGGGGTGAGTTTCATTGCGCCTGCGTTTTTAATCGTGGTGGGGCTGTCCTGGGGTTACTTTCGGTTTCAGGGGATACCGCAACTCGATGCGCTCTTTCTGGGAATTTTTCCGGTGGTGGTGGCGATCGTGGCGGCGTTTGCCTGGAAGTTGAGCCGTAAAACGATCCGGCAGCCAGTCCACGGAGCGATCGCGATCGGGGCGTTTGGGGTAGCAGCGATCGGGCGGGTGAGTGTGCCGTGGATTTTCCTCGTAGCGGGGTTGCTGGGTCTGCTGTTGGCTAGGATTTCCGGGCGATCGCGCACCGATCACAACGGCTGGTTTGTGCCTGTGCTGGGTGTGCCAACCCTGCCGCTCTTTCTGACGAGTGGGTTGCCCGAGGTGTTAAGTGTGGCGAGTTTTTGGGGAGGCGATCGCGTGGCGGAATTTGCCCTACCGCTAACGGGGTTTTTCCTGAAGGCGGGTAGCGCCATTTTTGGCGGTGGTTTGACGATTATTCCGCTCTTGGAGTCCGAGGTGGTGGATCGGTTCCACTGGTTGACGATCGATGAATTTATCAGCGGTGTGGCGATCGGGCAAATCTCACCAGGGCCGGTGGTACTGACGGCGGCCTTTGTCGGTTACAAAGTGGCCGGGTTTTTCGGGGCGCTGATTGCTACCGTGGCGATTTTTCTCCCCTCCTTCGGCTTTATTATTCTGGCGGCTCCTCTGCTGCGCCGGTTAACCCAAACTGACTGGGTTCGCGCCTTTTTACAAGGGGTTACCCCTGCGGTTTTGGGGACGATCGCGGCGTCGATGCTACCTTTGGCGCGATCGGCGTTTGTGCAGCCCTCGATCGCAGGGTCGATCCTGTCCGTGGCGATCGGTGGGGCGGCGCTAACCGCGATTTTGCGCTACAAAACACCCACCTGGATGTTAGTACCGGGTGGGGCGATATTAGGTCTGGTGTTGGGGACTTGGATCATGGGGGTGTCCTCTGCTCCTTAACTTGGGGTTTTGGCGTTGCGGTAGCGGCGAAATGCCCTAGCCCTGTCACCGTTACCAGACAATTTCCGAAACTCTAGCCATTTCCGTTCCAAGATTGCGATCGAGGCTCGATCGAAACCTCGTAAAATAAGCGGGACTTTATCGGGATAGGTTGGCGCTGTCGCTGCGAGTGAGAGAGCCCACGGGCGTACGACGATCGCCCACTTGCTTCGAGCCACGATCGCCACCTTTCCTCGTTTTTTACCCTCGGACGCGAAAACTATGCCCCGTCGCACAGACCTGAAAAAAATCCTTTTACTCGGTTCTGGCCCGATCGTTATTGGTCAAGCCTGTGAGTTCGATTATTCCGGGACGCAGGCATGTAAGGCACTGCGCGAGGAGGGCTACGAGGTCATCTTGGTGAACTCGAACCCGGCAACGATCATGACCGACCCGGAAATGGCCGATCGCACCTACATCGAACCGCTAACACCGGAGATTGTCGCCAAGGTCATTGAAAAGGAACGTCCCCAGGCGGTCTTGCCGACGATGGGCGGTCAAACGGCGCTAAATTTAGCGGTCGCGCTCTGCAAAGACGGGACGCTGGAAAAATACGGCGTCGAGCTGATCGGCGCGAAATTGGACGCGATCGAAAAAGCCGAGGATCGCGACCTCTTCCGCAAAGCGATGGAAAAAATCGGCGTTGCCATGTGTCCCTCGGGCATTGCCACCACGATCGAAGAAGCCCGCGAGATTGCCAAAGAGATTGGCACGTATCCGCTGATTTTGCGTCCCTCGTTCACGATGGGCGGAACCGGCGGCGGCATTGCCTACAACCAAGAGGAATTTGAAGAAATCGCACAATATGGTCTCGATGCTTCGCCCGTGACGCAGATTCAGATCGAAAAATCCCTGATCGGCTGGAAAGAGTATGAACTCGAAGTGATGCGCGATCTGGCCGATAACGTGGTGATTATCTGCTCGATCGAAAACATCGACCCGATGGGTGTCCACACCGGCGACTCGATCACCGTCGCTCCGGCGCAAACCTTGACCGATAAGGAATACCAACGGTTACGCGATGCGTCCGTGGCGATTATTCGTGAAATCGGCGTTGAAACCGGCGGATCGAATATCCAGTTCGCCGTTAACCCGGTGAATGGCGACATTATTGTGATTGAAATGAACCCGCGTGTGTCGCGGAGTTCGGCGCTGGCCTCGAAAGCGACGGGCTTCCCGATCGCCAAGTTCGCCGCCAAGCTCGCCGTCGGCTACACGTTGGACGAAATCCCCAACGACATTACGAAGAAAACCCCGGCCAGCTTCGAGCCGACGATCGATTACGTCGTCACCAAAGTGCCGCGTTTCGCCTTCGAGAAATTCCCCGGAACCGAACCGGTGCTAACGACCCAGATGAAATCCGTCGGGGAAGCGATGGCGATCGGTCGCACCTTTGTCGAATCCTTCCAAAAAGCCCTGCGATCGCTCGAAACCGGCTACGCGGGCTGGGGCTGTGATCGTAAAACCGTGATCCCCAACCTGGCACAGCTTCGCGCCGCCCTGCGGACTCCGAACCCCGATCGGATCTTCGCCGTCCGTCAAGCCATGCAAGCGGGCATGACCGTCGAAGAAATCTACGAACTCACGGGCATCGATCCGTGGTTCCTGGATAAATTCCAAGAGTTGCTCGAAACGGGTAAATTCCTCAAGCGTACCCAACTCGGTGACATCGACGAAGCCACCATGCGAGCGGTGAAACAGCAGGGCTTTAGCGATAAACAAATCGCCTACGCCACCAAAACCGACGAGGCGATCGTCCGCGCCCGTCGCAAACAGCTTGGCGTGATCCCGGTCTATAAAATGGTCGATACCTGCGCCGCCGAGTTCGCATCGGAAACTCCCTATTACTATTCCAGCTACGACGACGAAAGCGAGATTCTCCCCTCCGATAAACCCAAGGTGATGATCCTTGGCGGTGGCCCCAACCGCATCGGTCAGGGGATTGAGTTCGATTATTGCTGCTGTCATGCGTCGTTTGCGCTGCAAGAAGCGGGCTTCGAGACGATCATGGTCAACTCCAACCCGGAAACGGTTTCCACGGACTACGACACCAGCGATCGCCTCTACTTCGAGCCGCTCACCCAAGAAGATGTCCTCAACATCATCGAAGCGGAAAATCCCGTCGGTGTGATCGTCCAGTTCGGCGGTCAAACACCGCTGAAGCTGGCCGTGCCGATTCAGAACTATTTGGCACAAAATCCCGATGTCCCGACGAAAATCTGGGGAACCTCGCCGGATTCGATCGACGCTTCGGAAGACCGCGAACGCTTCGAGCAAATCCT
>RDYZ01000193.1 GCA_004293855.1 Oscillatoriales cyanobacterium
CTGTGACATCGTCGTTGACCCTCATCCCCCAGCCCCTTCTCCCTTCCAAGGGAGAAGGGGAGCCGGAGTTAAATGTGAACTTTCAAAGTCCCTCTCCCTCAAAAGGGAGAGGGATTTAGGGTGAGGGTTAAGCCATGTGGCACTTGTATCGACTTGTGTATACACCGTAGACGCTCTGCGTGGGCAACGGGCGAGCTAGACGCTCTGCGTCGCTGCCCAAGCTCGCATCACTGGACGCAGAGCGTCCCTACGGCATTCCTACGCAGAGCGTAGGAACGAGAGGAGAGAGGTGAGGTCTGGAGGGGGGAGGCAAAAAAATAAAAAAGGCGCTACGCGCCAAGCAGAGGGAAAGAGGGAAAAAGAGAAAAGTGTACATTAAGTTCTGGGGAGGGCGAGACGAAAACCGATGTAGTTGAATCGGTTTTCGCGCGTATTGTAGTACCGAAGCGCCGAACGGCAGTTCCTCGGATTGCCGCCCCACGAGCCGCCGCGCACCAGCTTGTTTTGTGTACTATTATCTATCCAAGCTGTTCCGTCTGTGGGTGCGCCGTTGTAGTTGTCGTGCCAACTGTCTTCACACCATTCCCACACATTTCCATGCATGTCGTATAACCCCCAAGCATTCGGCGGAAAACTACCGACATCGACGGTTTGCTTTCGATAGACTCCTTTCTTACCGTTGCCGTAGGTATAGTTGCCGTTGTAATTGGCGATATCGGTGTTTAAGGTCGCTCCAAAGGCGAAGGGCGTTGTGCTTCCGGCTCGACAGGCGTATTCCCACTGGGCTTCGCTGGGCAGTCGGTAGGCTTTGCCCGTGGCTTGGGACAGTCGCGCACAAAATTCCTGGGCTTCGTCCCAACTGACTCGCTCAACGGGGCGGTTATCGCCTTTGAACTTGGATGGATTGGCGTTTAAGTTTTGGTTGATTTGAGGCAGTTGTGCCACGGCTCGCCACTGGGCTTGGGTAACGGTGAATTTTCCCAGGAAAAAGTCAGGCACGCTGACCTCATGTTGCGGGCTTTCGTCGTCATCTCGACCGGCTTCACCGTCTGGAGATCCCATCCAAAATCGACCGCCGGGAATCGCGACCATTTCAATACCGATGCCATTCACCCGCTCCGTGAAATATTCCGGCTCAATGATGTGGCGTTTCACAATCTTTCCGACCTGATCCACCTGCACCGTTTCCGCCCGAAAGCGCTGTAACTGATTCGGTGGCGATGCAACCTCAAGCCTGAGATACAAATCCCCGCCATTCTTGCCCTGACCCGCCAACCGTAACCGCTGGCCGTTACGCACCCCCGCCGGAATCGTCACCTCGATTTGCTTGCCAGTCTTGAGCCGAAACGTCCACCGCCCGCCCCGTTCCGCCAAACCCCAGGTAATCATGGCGCTACATTCCAAATCCTGCGGCAACGACTCCGGTGAGATTTCCACCACCATCGGCTCGGGGCTAGGTATCGGTGTCGGTATCGGTGCGGGGGATGCTTGCTGCAAGAGCCGATCGCATAACTGCCTGAGCGTGGGGTTTTCCGCCTCCGCCAAAAAACCGCGTAACAACGCCTCTAGTTGCCCCTTCGCTTCTGCCCAATCGATCAATTCCGCGATCGTAGCGGTCAACGAAAAACCCTCCGGGGCAATTTGATTCAGCGATGCCCCTAACTCTTCACGCACCACACGCTTGAGTTCAAAACGCGATCGATAGGCCACCTGGATCGCCTCGCGTAACGCCTTAAACTCCCCTCCCGTTAACTGTTTCATTGAGCGATTCAAAAATTCACACCGGAGCCAACCAACATCTACGATAACGCCGAATCGCCGTACCAAATCGCCTCGATCTGTTGCGACACCGCCAACGCCCGATCGCAGATCCACCGCCTCAACCCCGTCAAACGTCACCGTCACATGCCCCAACTTACGACCCGGACGCGACGCCTTGCCGTACCAATGCACCGTCGCCCCAGGAATTGCGGCTAACTTTTCCCGACGCAGGGTTTCAGCCAACGGGCTACCCTCTACCCCCAACAGGTTCACCATTAACGCACCGTCACAGTGAAAACCGGGATCGCCGAGGGGCAAACCGGCAGCAATGCGGATCAGTTGCTCAAACTGCGAACAGTGGGAGGCTTCGATCGTCAGGTGGCCGGAGTTGTGGGTGCGGGGTGCAATTTCGTTGACCAGAAGCCGATCATTGGACGTCAGAAAGAGTTCGATCGCAAACACACCGATCGCATCGAGGGCCGATAGCAAGGTGCGAGCGATCATTTCGCATTGGGAAGCAACGTAAGCTGAAATCTGAGCCGGAGCGATCGCCCGACGACAGACGCGATCCTCCTGTTGGGTTTCGATTACGGGATAGATCCTCAGATTGCCCTGGTGATCACGCGCGGCAATCACCGCCAACTCTCGCGCAAACGGTACAAATTCTTCCAGCTCCACCGATGGACGTCCCCAGCGTTCCCAAATCTCCGTCACCTCTGCCACAGAATGGGCGATCGCCGTTCCCTGACCGTCGTAGCCATGTCGTCGTGCCTTGACCACAATGGGAAACGTACCGCCCAACGCATCTAAATTCAGATCCGCCGGGGTCTCCATGGCACAAAAACGCGGTGTCGGTAGGCCAATATCATGGGTATAACAACGCTGGTGATATTTATCCAGCAGGGGATGCAGAGAAGCCAAGGGCGGCACAAAGGTCACCCCTTGATTCGCGAGGGGCTGTAACGCATTGAGATCCACAAATTCGTTCTCAAAGGCGATCGCCTGACACTGGTCGGCCAGGGATGCCGTCGCTGTCGCGTCATCCACGGCGGCCCAAATACAGTGGGCGGCTGACGAGGCGGCAGGGTCGGAGGCATTGGGCGTTTGGACGATTAAGGACACCCCCAAAGGACGAGCGGCGATCGCCATCATCCAGGCCAGTTGCCCGCCTCCGACGACGCCGATCGCCCCCACCTCCGGATTCGATCGATTCTGGCTTGGGGTTTGATCAGCGGTAGAGTTCATGTTCAGTGGAAAATAGCGGCTCAATCAGCATTCGGAATTCGGACTGGGAAGTTTGACCGAAGGGTTGCCCCGAAGTCGGTTGGCAGGACAAACATCATCCGATTGGTACGATCGATAGTAGCGCTCGATGCTCCTCGATCGCGATGCGTTGTGGGGATGTGGTGATACAACGTGGGGATACAACGGTGGAATGGGTAGACGGATTCCTGGGAAGATCGGCTTAGGTTTCAGGGGAAGCATTCGTCAAAGCCGATCGCCACGCGGAAATCGTCCCCCAATCTTGAGAGGGACTTCAGGAGGATATTTAGGATGACAGTAACGAACTGGACTGGGTTGTGGCTCGCGATCGGCGCTCTGCTCTGCGTCATGGAACTGTTTGTTCCCACCGCATTTGTTGAGATGGCTATGGGGATCAGCGCCCTGCTGGTGGCGTTTTGTACGCCATTGATCCCGAGCTTGAATGTACAGATCGCGCTCTGGATGGTGCTGTCTGTGATGGCGGTGTATGCGGTGAAACGCTGGATGCCACAGCAACGATCGCTCCCGATCGATGAGGAAACCGAAGCGGAAGCCCTGACGGCTATGGAGCCCGGAGAAACGGGACGGGTCTTGTTTGAGGGCAATTCCTGGCGGGCAAAGTGCGAGGGCGATCGACCGATCCGAGTCCACGATCGGGCGATCGTGGTGGGACGTAAGGGCAACACCTTACTCATCATGCTGGATGAGTTTCAGGGATGAAATTTAGCACCGCATCCAGCGATTCGGAGAGGAACCGCTAGGGCGTGTCATCAATTCATCGTAGAACCCTTATCGGGCAAGCTGTTGAACGACCCAATAAAAAAAGCTAGGGGCTGAAACCCTCACTGGGTAAGCGCTAGAACTTTAATTGATGACAGCCCCTAGCAGCAACCAGAATCCGCCTCGCAACCCAAACCCGCTGAGGTGCGAGTTTCCCGATAATCCCCCCCTTTCGTCACGCGCGGATCACGCACACTGGTTTGGGTGCAGGAAAATGGGGTCGCCTCTGCGATCGGGATTTCCGTGTGCGGCTCGATCGCGATCATATCCGTGGCGTAGGGACTGCCCGATCGGGTCAAAATCTGAAACGTCTTGTCACACACGGCCATCCGTTCGCCGCGTTTATACCGATGGCCGTCGTCATCGAGTACCTGCTTCCAGGGGCCTTTGTAGATCACCGCTTGATTGCGCTCGAGACATTCGCCCTGTTTACCCTTGTAGGCGCGAACCGTTAGCGATCGAAACTCCACCCCATCGATCACCTGCCACGGTTCAGCCTGGCGGCTGAGGATTTCGATGCCATAAAATCCGGCGGCTTCAAACATCTGTAAAAATTCATCTTCCCGAAATGCACCCGAGATGCAGCCGCTCCACAGTTCGGGATCGTTGAGGATAGTCGGCGTGGGGTCTTCATCGCAGACGATATCGGAAATCACAACGCGACCGCCCCGTTTCAGCACCCGGAATAGTTCGGCAAAGAGTTGCCGTTTGTCCTGGGGTTTGACCAGGTTGAGGACGCAGTTGGAAACGACGAGATCGATCGTCTGATCCCCGATCGCTGGTGCTTCACGGCGCAGGCGATCGCATTCCGCTTCGTAGGCGGCGATCCCGTCGATATCGGCGATCGGGTTTTGGCTTAACCACGTTTGCACGCGATCCAAATCCAGCGCTAAATCCTGGATTTTCGCTTTCACAAACGAGACGTTATCGTAACCCAGCTTCGCGGCAATTTCGGGCTGATATTTCCGTGCGAGATTCAGCATCCCATCATTAAAATCCACCCCAATCACCCGACCGGTCGCCCCCACCTTTTGCGCGGCGATGTAACAGACCTTACCCGCGCCGGACCCGAGATCCAGAACCGTATCCCCCAGTTCGGCATAACGGGAGGGATCACCACAGCCGTAGTCCTTCTCGATAATTTCGTCCGGCAAGATCGTCAGGTATTGGCCGTCGTAGTCCGTTGGACAGCAGAGACTCGGCTGGACGGTCTGGGCTCCAGCTTGATAGCGATCGATGACAGCAGCTTCAACGTTGTAGTCGATCGCCTGACGTGTGCTGTCCGAGCTTGCGGTCAGGTTCGTGATCGCCGATTCAGTCATGGGGATTTAGGGATGGGATTTGGGGTGAGATGGGTGAAGCAGGGCAACAAGAGCCGCGAAATTGACCTGAATTGACCTGAATTGACCTGAATTGACCTGAATTGACCTGAATTGACCTGAATTTACTTGTAAACCGTCATCGCACCGCTGTGGAGACGATCCATGTAGTCGTCGAGATCGGCAGCAACCTCGCCCCCCAAAATGAAACCACCCAGCATATTCGGGAATGCCATCGTCAGTAGCATCATGTCGCTAAAGTCGAGCACTGAGCCAAGATTCACAACAGAACCGATGAAGACACAAATCACAAACAACACACGGTAACTTTGGGTTTGAGCCTCACCAAACAGGTACGTCCAAGCCCGCTCGCCGTAGTAGCTCCAGGAAATCATGGTGGAAAAG
>RDYZ01000194.1 GCA_004293855.1 Oscillatoriales cyanobacterium
AAGATACGGACGTAGAATTTTGGCACGAAGTATCATTCGGTTTGCCGGATCGGCACAGCCTGAAAATTTACGATTCAGGCCAAATCCAGCGGATGAACTAGCGGCTTTTGGTCAGCACTGAGCTGAGTCGAAGTGCGGGCTAGCCCTCCAAACGATCGATAGAATTGGGCGACTCACCACGCCAGCTTCTGGATAAGCCGATAATTTCGTTGGCATGAACTTAATAATTCTTGTGGATTTTTGGGGTGTTCATGTATCGATATATTAATGTATGACTCGGTTGTCATACCTGAAGTATTCAAGCCCTAGGTATTTGTTACGATGAGCCCAGTATCGTTTGGGGTATGACTCCCTTAGAAGCTGTTTCTAAAGATCGCTCAAACCCTTGTCCTATATCGGATTTCCTGTTTGAGTCAAAAAACGTTGAAATCCTTATGTGTCAAGGGTTACAAAATAGTTTAGAAACAGCTTCTTAAAAGCGATCGCTTCGTGTCCGAAAAAGTGGCTGTATGAGAATATAGATTATGCTGTTTGTTCTCATTGTTTTTCTCGTTTTTCTTTTGCTGGTGGCTGGTGGCCTTTACTCCCCTTCTGGGCTATAGCAACAAAAAATGGGTCTTACCCCTGATGTGGGGGCTGTTTGCCCTGTTCTCGATCGCGGGTTGGGTGGCTTTTCTGGGGATTGGCTGGCTGGATATTTAGTTGAACCTTGGGTGGGAGACTGAACGGGGCATTGAGTGGGAGATTAAACGGCGGAGTCGTCCCTGACGATCTATGCTGAAATCACTCCGGTTTACGGTTGAGTCCTTAGGTCAAGAAGTAGTAACAATTAATGGGTGAAACGTTATTACGAGCGTATGTACCGCTGCTCTTTTGGGTAACGGTGGGTGCGATTTTGTTACGGATTACGCCCGATCGGCTACCGCGTTTGCTAGGGCGATCGCTGTTTTGGGTTGGTGTTCCCCTCGAAGTGTTTGTCCTGGCTCGGCATGGGAATTTTTCGAGCACGCTGGCGATCGCGCCCATCTCCCTAGTGGCGGTTGTTCTGGTTAACATCGGCTTGGGTTGGCTGGTTTGGAATGTCATGCAACGTCCCATAGCAGCCGGGAGCTTACTACCTTCACTACCGACGCTTCTGGCCGATGACTTGGCCGATGGCTTGGCCGATGACTTGGCCTATGAATCCCTGAGCCAATTTTCCGCAGACCCATGTTCTCCTGCACCTGCGGGCAATCTGGAGACCCTGGAGCAAGGCTGCGGTGCGCCAGATATCGACGGGCGAGATCCCGCGTTGGATCTCCTGCACTCCGCCTCACGCCGTCGTCAGGGTAGCTTTATCCTGGCGGGATTGCTAGGCAATACGGGGTTTGTGGGATTCGCCTTGCTGCCGTTGCTGGTTCCCGAGGAGCATCTGAGTGCGGCGATCTGCTACCAGGTGTCCAATAACGTTTTGGTGACATCGGGGATTGGGGTGTTGATCGCCAGTTATTTTGGCCGATCGCATCCTGTTGGTTTGGGTTGGCAACAGGTGCGGGATATTTTGGGAGTTCCGTCGCTGTGGGCGTTTGCGCTAGGCATCTCGACCCAGGTGATCGCGTTACCCGAGACGATCGAGGCGGGGCTAGATGCCACGATTTGGATCGTTATTGCTGCGGCGTTAATTTTGATGGGGATGCGCCTGAGTCAGATTCAAGGTTGGCAGAGTCTGAAGGAGTCGATCGCCCCCAGCTTGCTCAAAATTTTGGTGATGCCTGCGATCACGGGCTTGGGGTTGACTGCGATCGGCATCACCGGTTACCTGCGTCTCGTGTTAGTCCTGATGGCAGGAATGCCAACCGCCTTTGCGGGCTTGATCTTGGTCGAAGAATACGAAATCGACGCGCCACTGATGGCCAGCAGTATTCTGGTTTCGACGGTCGGCTTGCTCGTCACGCTTCCCCTGTGGCTCGGTTTGTTTGGCTAATTCACTCGCCGATTATTGGGTTGGGATCTTGAGTTCGGACTTGCTGATTTGGGCTTACAAATACGGTTGTAAAATCGCCTGCAACGTTTCGATCGTCTTCGGATCAACCGTATCCAGACGGGTGAACAGAGCCGTTTTGAGAGCCGTATGCGCGATCGACTCAAACGGATTCGCCTGAAGCCGTTGCACAATTTCACGGATCACCCGTTGGGCATTCTCTGCATTGTGGTGCAGATTCTCGATCACCATCTCAACACTGACCGCTTCGACCTCATCGTGCCAGCAATCGTAATCCGTCACTAGGGCCATCGTGGCGTAGGCGATCTCAGCTTCGCGGGCCAGTTTTGCCTCCGTGAGGTTTGTCATCCCGATCGTTGAGGCCCCCCAACTGCGATACAAATTCGACTCAGCCCGAGTGGAAAACGCAGGACCCTCCATGCAAACATACGTCCCGTGATCGTGAATCGTAATATCCGGCAAATCGAGCGATCGAGCCGCGTCACTGACCACACGGGCCAACTGCGGACAAACCGGATCACCAAAGGTGATATGGGCCACAACCCCATTACCGAAAAATGTGGCCGGTCGATTTTTGGTGCGATCGATAAACTGATCCGGCACTACGATATCGAGCGGCTTGACCTGCTCCTGAAGCGACCCCACCGCCGACGCCGAGATTAAATACTTCACACCCAACAGTTTCATCGCGTAAATATTGGCGCGATAGGGCAACTCAGACGGCAGCATGTGATGACCACGTCCATGCCGCGCCAAGAACGCCACCCGCGCCCCATCGAGCGTCCCGAGGACGATCGCATCTGACGGATCACCAAACGGTGTCGTTAGATATATCTCTTCAATCTCCTCAAGGGCGTCCATGTGATACAGACCACTACCACCCAGAATTCCGATCGTTGCTTTAGCTTGAGTCATCCGAAAAATTGCTTAGAAACCCCGCCCGTCACGGACGGCTTTCTCTTTAGAATATCGACAAAGGTAAGCAAGTGATTGAGCCGGAAGGTTGCGAGCTGATGAAGCGCCGCCGTTACGCATCGCGATCGTGTGTTCACCCGTCATTGACGATCGAGGCCGGGTTCAAGCTGCAAGCCCCCCCGAAGGTCGGTCACCCGAACAGCGAACCACAGCCACCCCTTGCTCAGTGCTACAGTAGAGGCATAGCAAACTTAAATATCGGCTTTCGCCCCAACGATGGAAACCACTGTTAACTGCGCCACTGAATGCATTGATGGATGCATCCTCGGTGAGCGTTGCCCCAACCGTGACTATGCCGCCACAGCGCTTCAGTTTATTAACGATGTATCCCTCGAAACCATGCACGAAATTGCAGAGGAAGCAATCCGTAAGAAAAGCATGGCAGCCGCAACGGAAGAACCGAAATGGGTCATTCCAGATTTCCTGGATACCTAGGGGGTGTGATCCATTCATCCTCGAACCCCGATCGAGTGTGTGGCTGAACAACCTAACCCAAACTCAAGGCGGTATCCCTGGCCAGGTAAACGCTCGAACTTTAATGGATGACACCCCTTAGGGTTACCGTAAACCTGTGCAACAGTGGATACGTTCCCGCCCCAATTCACGATCCTTTACCTTTTTTAAGTTCCCCATTTTATGGAATCCGGTAGGCATTCTAGTTCTGAAGACCCTCTCAGTGGAGGATCTCAGATCCTTGGTGCAATCTTAGCCGCTTGTACCCTGGGCATTCCCCTTATTGCCGTTCTGTCTTTTTCAACGCCGCTGCACTTGGTTGATCTCGATCTCCGTTCACCACTTTCGGAGAGCATGATGCCTCAAGAGGAAGCGGCTGCAACAGGGTTTCAGCTTCCAAGTAAGGTGATCAAACCGTAAGTCATACGCAATCCGTTTTGTTTGACCCAAGATAGTTGCACTTAAGCGAGGGTCACACTATCGGTGGAGCCGACACTTTGCGAACGATACGCTCAGTGCACTTATTTATCAGAAAAATGGGTTTAAAACCCCGTCCTTCCAGGACGGCTTTGCCGGATTTTCAATATCAGCCGACCCCAAGGGATGAACCATCACCGAAGCCACAAATTGAGCCAACCCGATGAGTATAATGTGACAGAGCCACAGACTACACAGCGATGAAAGCACGCTATCAGTACAGGATCTACCCCACCACCGGACAGCAGCAAAGCCTTGCTCAACTATTCGGCTGCGTGAGAGTCGTCTTTAACGATGCGTTAGCTTTCTCAAAACAGTCTAGAAAATACCCAGGAGTAAACCTGCTCTCAGC
>RDYZ01000195.1 GCA_004293855.1 Oscillatoriales cyanobacterium
TTATTTTGAGCTGTTAGCCTCCGGTGGTTCTGCGAATCAGTTTGAGTTGTTGCGGCAACACGTGGGCGTGGATCTGGAGGATACGGCGACGATCGTCAACGCGCTGGAGTACATTGAGCGGCGACTGGATGAGTTGGAAGCCACGCTATAGCGTGAAAACCTAGTTTTAAACTGGGGTTACCACGGCGCACCGATCGCCGTAAATGCTGACCAATAATAGGGATTACTGAAATCTTGCCCCGCCAGATTCGAGAGCGATTCAGGTAGTGGGATGGGCTCCGCAACACCATCAGCATAGAGCAGATTATCTTCAATCCGGACCGTACCGTTAAGTAACGCAAGCTGTGCGGCACGGAGGGCTTCAGCTTTGATCGGTGCTGTCGTCAGATGGTTGTACAGCTCCGTCATCAGCATAAATGTGGCCGCATCATTGACGTACCACAGGCTGGCGATCGCCGTTTTCACCCCCGAAGCCACGGCCAAGCCCGCAAAACCCATCTCCGCTTCATTGTCCCCCAGTGCCGTCTGACAGGCCGATAACACCAGTAGCTCCACCACTGGCTCATTCCAGCCCAACTGACGGATTTCATCGAGACCAACCCGTTCATCCCAAAGCTGAATGTAGGAATTGGCCGGTGAGCCGCTATTAAATTCACCGTGGGTTGCCAGGTGGACGATCGGATACGGGTTACGCTCACGTTCCGCGATGATGTTGTGGCGGGTGAATTCTTCATTGAGGAAAATTTCACCGTTGCGCCGGTAGTGAACCAAACTATCGAGTTCCGCCGGGACACCGGGGAGGGGAGCCAAATCGGTAAATTGGCTTGCCCCCATCGCTAGCATCGGGGCGTTTTCCCCTAAGGGTTGGTAGCGGGTATCGATTAAACCCATGCTCGGAATTAAGCTGAGACTGTAGTGTTCGATCAGGTAGTCTTCACCGTCATACAGTGCCGCCATCGGCAGGCCACGCAGGCCGACATCCAGCGAGAACATTAAGGTTTCGACGCCCAGCGCTTCCAGGTCAGGGGCGATCGGGCGGATCAGCCAATCATAGAGTTGAGCCGCATAGTCGTTTTGCCGTCCCATCAAGCGGTAGCGAGCGTTAATTAAATGAGTGCGGTAGGTGTCGATGGTGTTGAGTAGGAGGGGGCGATCAATCGGGACAGAGACGGTGACCGGTGCGCCCACCGCCGTGATCACAGACAGATCGATCGCCGTGTCTCGAAGGGAGATGTAAACCACACCGGTCCGAATGCCGGTTTGGGCTTCGATACTCGCCATCGCCTCACGGGTGGCGGCAACGCTGCCGGTCAGGTTGCCATCACCGCCAAAGTGTTGGGTGTATTCATTCGTACGGCTGTCGTCAAAGTCGATGATGTCATTGAGACTGATATTGCCGGTCTGAATGCTCAGAAAACCGCCGGACAGTCCGGCCAGGGTGGTCTCCGCCTGGGTGTCAGCGATGATGACACTATCACTGGTGCTACTGCTTTGACTGGCATCCATTGAACCCGCTGTCGTGGATGTTAGTACATTGGGATTGAGGCTACTATCGGCCTGAATCGTGGCGATCGCGGTATCCCGCTGTTGTGTGGCGATCGTTGCTAAATTGTCGGGATTGATGTCTGTTTCGAGGAGTTCACCGTTGACGATCGCGGCGTTATCCGAATTGAGATCACCCGTGGCGATCGTGCCATCCGCATTCAGCGAAATTTGACCATCTTTGGTGGTGATATCACCGGTGTTGATGTTACCACCGGCAACCAAGCCGATATCGCCCGATTGCCCGTTTTCGCTGCTGCTGGTGATATCGCCCGCTGTAATATCTCGTCCCGCCGTTAGGTTAATATCGCCACTATCACCATCAACGGCAGCACTCGTGATGTTACCGGTGTTAATGTCTCGCCCAGCGTTGAGGGTGATATCACCACTGCTTTGACCGGCGCGGCTGGTCAGGTTGCCGGTGATGATGTCAATCAGGGCTGAGAAGTCGATATTGCCTGAGTTGCCGCCGCTGGATTCCGTGGTGACATCTCCGGTGGTGACGCTGCCGCCGCTGGATTCGACGGTAATGTTGCCACTATTGCCCGTGCCGCCGGTACTGCTGGTGATGTTACCAGTGGTAACCGAGCCCGTGCCGCTGACGGCGACCGATCCTGATGAGCCGCTGGTGGTGGTGGTACTGAGGTTACGGGTGGTGACACTGCCGTCGGTGGCGGTGACGGTGATGTTACCGGAACCGGTTCCGGCGATCGAGCTGACGTTGCCGCTCGCGACGCTGGTTCCGTTAATAATCACGTTACCGCTTTTGCCACTACTAGCAAGGGTGGTGATGTCAGTGGTGGTGATCGCGCCGGTGCTGGTAATCGTTAGGTTACCGCTGGCGGTGTTGCCGTAGGAGGTGACATCCCGCAGGGTGAGGCCGGAACCGCTGGTAATCTGGACTTGACCGGCGGCGCCGCTTTGGGAATAGGTGTCAAGGTTGCCTGTGGTGGTGATCGTGCCGTTGGGGGCAGTGAGGGTAATGTTACTCGCCGGAGCTGTGGAGGCTAAACCGCTTTGCTCGGCAGATGTCAAAGTTTGGAGCCTCGTTTTGATGGCATCTAGTGAAGGGTCAGAGGGAAATTGGCTAATAATTTCGCTGACGGGTCGCAAATCGTTAATCGTCGATCGCGCTTGACTTAGGTTGATCAAGCCGTTGGTACTATTAATCGTAATATTGCCACTACTTGTACCTTGGCTGGCTCCCGTTTGTATATTACCGACGCGAATTTCACCCACCGATTGCAAATTGACACCACTACCCCCCGCACCGTTGTAGCTAAAGGCATCGATCGGGCCGACACTAAGACTCGCCGCACCCGTCGCACCGGCTCTCAGGGTCACGTCACCGGCTGTACCCGTCACACTTAAGGCATTAATCAAGCCAGCAGCACCACTGTAATTCAAGCTTAAGGTTCCGCCCGCAGTAAAGGAAACATCACCAGCATTGCCGATCGCAGTGGTTAACACCCGCCCAACAGTAATATCACCACCACTCGTGAGCTTGATCGTGCCACCCGTATCGCCACTGCTGACGGCCAACAGTAAGTCTGCGATCGTTAAGTCCCCAAAGGTATCCACCTTAATGTTGCCCGCCGTTTGACCACTTTGGGTCTGGATATTTCGGATGTTTAGACCACCGCCGGTACTGGTCATGTCAACATCACCCGATTGACTGTTGTTCCCAAAGCTATAGCTGAGAATCTCATAGAAAGAAATATCACCATTGCTGCGGAGGGTAACATCACCCGCGATCGAATTCATACCATTGCTCATCGTTGTGAGGCTTGTCCCGAGCGTAAAGCGACTACTTTGGGTGATGCCGATGTTGCCAGAGCGTGCGTCTTGTCCAGATGAGGATGTAGAAATCCCACCTTGCAAGGTAATCTCACCCACCGCCGAGAGGGTAACTGCTCCAGACGTACTGCGATCGCCAGAGCTTGACGTATCAATACTGCCATTGGCCATATCAATTGCGCCCGCACTGGTGATCCTGACATTTCCCGAGGTCAGATTATTGCCACTGGTGGATGTATTGATTGAATTCCCAATCACAATGTCATGATTGCTGGCACTACCCGCATTGGTGGTCAGGGTAATACTGCCCCCTGGAGCCCGGAGCATCTGAAGCTCGATCGCCCCATCGGAGGTAATCGCAATCTCGCGACCGCCCTGAATGTTGGTGTAGGTCACATCTCCGTCAACATTGATCGAAAC
>RDYZ01000196.1 GCA_004293855.1 Oscillatoriales cyanobacterium
GATCAAATTCTTCAAGATGCGATCGTACGTCGCCTTGAAATCGTCGGTGAAGCCGCCCGCCGCCTGTCAGATAACGCCCGCGAGGAAATGGATCGCATCAACTGGAGCGAAATCATCGGAATGCGAAACATCATCGCCCACCAATACGATCGGCTCGATCTCGACTTCGTTTGGCAAGCCGCCACCCATAGCCTGCCACAACTCATCGTAGAAATAACCCCTTACCTCAACTCAAACAAATGACCGCAACCACCCAGACGATCGAACTACGCCCAAACCTCGCGATCGATGCCCAACAACTCGCCGAACTGTGCCAAAAACACCACGTTCAAACCCTCGCCCTCTTCGGTTCCGCCCTCCGCGACGACTTCCACGATCGTAGTGACATCGACCTCCTCGTCGAATTTTTCCCCGGCAAAACCCCCGGACTGAAAATCATCGACATTCAAGACCAACTCAGCCAACTGTTCGATCGACCCGTCGATCTCAACACCCCCCAAGACCTCAGCCGCTACTTCCGCCACGAAATCCTAGAACACGCCCGCCCGCTGTACCGTCATCTGGGAAGTCGTCCGCCACGACCTACCCGCGATCGTGCCACAGCTTGAAAATCTTCTAAACACTCTTGGATCGTCCTCAGAACCATGACCAACTTCGACCTCTCCGAACGCGCCACCCAAAACCGCATCATCCAACTCTTCCAAACCACCCTCGGCTACCACTACCTCGGCAACTGGCACAGTAGGGACAATAACCGCAACCTCGAACCCGACCACCTCACCCGATTCCTCACCCAAACCCAAGGCTACAACCCCGACCTCAGCCGCCGCGCCATCAGCAAACTCACCGACACCGCCCGCCTTAGCGGTAACAAACTCTACGAAGCCAACCACAACACCTACCAAGCCCTGCGCTACGGCCTCGACATCAAACCCGACGCCAGCAGCAACACCCAAACCCTCCACCCGATCAACTGGGAACACCCCGACCGCAACCACTTCGCGATCGCCGAAGAAGTCAGCATCAAAGGCGAAAACAACAAACGCCCCGATATCGTCATATACATCAACGGCATCGCGATCGCCACGATCGAACTTAAACGCGCCAGCGTCAACGTTAGCGAAGGCATCCGCCAAAACCTCGATAACCAACAAAGTGACTTCATCCAGAGCTTCTTTAGCACCATCCAACTGACGATCGCCGGAAACGATAGCCAAGGACTGCGCTATGGCACGATCGGCACGCCCGAAAAGTATTACCTCACCTGGAAAGAACCCGACCCCTCGATCGACCCCGAAATCGACGCCGCGATCGCCCAGCTCGATCACCCCTGCCGCCTCGATCGTGACCTGATCCAGCTTTGCCATAAACCCCGCCTACTGGAAATCCTCCACGACTTCATCGTTTTTGATAAAAGCGTTAAAAAACTCTGCCGCCCCCATCAATACTTCGGCATCAAAGCCGCCCAGCACCACCTTAAACAAGGCGAAGGCGGCATCCTCTGGCACACCCAAGGCAGCGGCAAAAGCCTCACAATGGTCTGGCTCGCCAAGTGGATACTCGAGCATAACCCCGACGCCCGCATCCTGCTCGTTACCGATCGCGACGAACTCGATCGGCAAATCGAAGGCGTCTTTAGCGGCGTCAATGAAACCATCACCCGCACCAGCAGCGGGCGCGACCTGCTCGACCAACTCAACGCCACCACCCCGCGCCTGCTCTGCTCCCTCGTCCATAAATTCGGCAGCAGCGGCAAAACCTCCGAGGGTAACGACGCCTTCATCACCCAATTAACCCAGCGCCCCCAGGACTTTCACGCCAAAGGCCAGTTTTACGTCTTCGTCGATGAGTGCCACCGCACCCAATCCGGCAAACTCCACACCGCGATGAAGAGCCTGCTACCCACGGCGATCTTCATCGGCTTCACCGGTACACCCCTACTCAAAGACGACAAAACCACCACCCTACAAACCTTCGGGCGCTACCTCCACACCTACAAATTCGACGAAGCCGTCCGCGATGATGTCGTCCTCGATCTGCGTTACGAAGCCCGCAACGTCGAGCAATACGTTAAATCCCAAGACAAAATCGATCGCTGGTTTGATCGTAAAACCGCCGGACTCACCGAGTTTGCCAAAGCCGAGCTGAAGAAAAAATGGGGAACCATGCAAAACGTCCTCAGCTCCAAAAGTCGCCTTGAGGTCATCGTCGCTGACATCATGCTCGACTTTGAAGAACGCGATCGGCTCAGTAACGGACGCGGTAACGCCATGCTCGTCGCCAGTAGCGTCTACGAAGCCTGTCGCTATTGGGAACTGTTCCAACAGGCCGGATTCAAAAGCTGCGCCGTCGTCAGTTCCTACCAGCCCACCGCCCAAAGCATTAAAGGCGAAACCACCGGCGACGAGACCCCGACCCAAGCCCGCCAAAAATACGAGATTTACCAGGAAATGCTGGGCGACGAAGCCCCGGAAAATTTCGAGCAGAACGCAAAAAAAGCCTTTATCGATCGGGATGATGACGGCCTCGTGCGGCTCAAGCTGCTCATCGTCGTCGATAAACTCCTCACCGGCTTCGATGCCCCCAGCGCCACCGTCCTCTACATCGACAAATCCATGCGCGACCACGGCCTATTTCAAGCCATCTGTCGCGTCAACCGCCTCGATGGTGAAGACAAAGAGGTTGGCTACATCGTCGATTACAAAGACCTGTTTCGCAGCATCGAAACCTCGATCACCGACTACACCAGCGAAGCCCTCAGCAGCTACGACGAGGCCGACATCGCGGGCTTACTCAGCGATCGGCTCGACAAAGCCGAGGCTCGCCTGAAAGAAACCCGCGATCGGCTCCTCGCCCTCTGCGAAGCCGTTCCCCAGCCCCAAGACCCCACGCAATACACCGCGCAATACATCCGCTACTTCTGCGGCACGGACACCCAAGACCCTGAAGCCCTGCAAACCACCGCCCAACGTCGCCACGACTTTTACAAATACACCGCCGCCTTCCTCCGTGCTTACGCCAACATCGCCAACGACCTCGCCGATCGCGGTTACAGCAAAGCCGATCGGCAGCGCCTACGCGATGAAAATAAGCGCTTCGTTGATCTTCGCAATGCCATCAAACTTGCCAGCAACGAGCAGATCGACCTAAAAGTTTACGAGCCGGACATGCGCCACCTGATCGACACCTACCTCGGTGCAAACGATAGCGAGTCGATCGCCACCTTTGAAGACCTAACACTGGTGCAGCTCATCCTCGATCGCGGCATTGCCGACACCGTCGCACAGCTCCCCGATAGCATCCGCAAAGATCAAACCGCCGTCGCTGAGACGATCGACAACAATATCCGCAGCGTCATCACCGACGAACGCGCTACGAACCCGAAATATTTCGATCGCATGTCCGAGCTACTGCGCGAGCTGGTCGATCGGCGACAGGCCGAAGCGATCGACTATGAGGAATACCTCAAACAAGTCGCCGCACTCGCCCGAAACGTCGCCCGCACCGGCACAAGCGAATACCCCAGCGCGATCGACACCCGCGCCCTACAAGCCCTCTACGACTTTCTCGACGGCGACGAACCCCTCGCCCTTCAGGTCGATACAGCCGTGCGTGTCACCAAAAAGGACGGCTGGCGCGACAGTAAACCCAAACAGCGCCAAGTCCGTAGCGCGATCAAAACAGTGCTGCCCGAAACGCGATCGGACATTAACATCGAGGAACTGCTCGAAATCATCCGCAACCAAAGCGAATA
>RDYZ01000197.1 GCA_004293855.1 Oscillatoriales cyanobacterium
GGTAGAGGCTGACTATCATGATGCAGCCTCTACCGGGCTGAGGCTTGAGGCTTGAGGGCTAAATCGTTCATCATCCTTACAATCGTCATTATTCTAAACGTCTAAGCAGACCTGATAATTAACCATCCCGGCAGACCTGTGAGCGTTCTTAAGCCTAAGCGGTTTCGCTCCCCGCGATCTATCCCAGATCTAGGCCCTATCCGGCCAGCTTTGGCCTAGCTCTCAATTGAGTGATGTGATTGTTCCTCGTATCCTCCCCCTGATGTTCCCACAGCTTGAACCATGACACACGCGGATCTACAAACTCTCGCCCGTTGGATGGCGGGTCAATTCGATAATCTGGAGCAGTCCCAACGCGATCCAGCTTGGTTCGTCGCCCTGCGGCTCTGGTGTCAACCGTTGCCCCCACCGGCAAACGCCGTCTTGAATCACGTTGCGGGAACTGAGGGGGCGATCGGCTTGTTTGTAGAGCAAGCGCCGCTACCGGCAGGGGATAAACCTTACCGCCAACGCCTATTTTTGCTATGCCCTGCGATCGCCGATCGGGCTGCGATCATCGAATACTTTGGCTTTCAGGATCAACGTCCCTACATCGGCGCAGGACTTGACCCATCTCGCTTGGCGGCGATCAACCACGATGCGATCCAAACGCTGAACAATGCCCGATTTCCCCTCCTGCGATCGGGCGATCGCTTCATCTCCCGTGGCGAATCGGATCAGGTCTGCTCGTTTAAATACGGTGAGCAGCAAGGACACGTCAGCCTTGGATTCGAGATTTCGGCGACTCAGTGGCTTAGTTTCGATCGGGGTATCGATCCCCAAACGGGTCAAGGTCAGTGGGGGGCGCTGATGGGGCCGTACGAGTTGAAAAAACGTGAAGGTTACGGGGCTTAGTCCGTCCTTCGTTCACTCTTCGTTAAACCTTAGTCAAAGGTGACGACACTGCGAATTGACTCGCCTGCGTGCATCAGGTCAAAGGCGCGATTAATGTCCTCGATCGGCATGACGTGGGTAATGAGGCGATCAATATCGATTTTGCCCTCCATGTACCAATCCACAATCTGTGGTACATCCGTCCGACCTTTCGCCCCACCAAAGGCTGTCCCCTTCCAGACTCGGCCCGTCACCAGTTGAAACGGTCGCGTGCTGATCTCTTCGCCCGCACCGGCCACACCGACGATCGTGCAAACGCCCCAGCCCTTATGACAGCACTCCAGCGCCTGCCGCATCACCTTCACGTTACCAATACACTCAAAACTGTAGTCCGCACCACCGCCGGTCAGTTCGACCAAATGCGCCACAAGATCGCCTTCGATCTCCTGCGGATTGACAAAATCCGTCATCCCAAATTGTTCGGCTAATGCCCGCTTACTCGGATTGAGATCGACCCCAACAATCCGCCCCGCCCCAACCATTTTCGCGCCCTGAATCACATTTAAACCAATCCCACCCAGGCCGAACACCACCACCGTCGCGCCAACTTCCACCTTGGCGGTATTAATCACCGCCCCGATTCCCGTCGTGACACCGCAACCGATGTAACACACCTTATCGAAGGGGGCATCACTGCGAATTTTGGCCAGGGAGATTTCGGGAACGACGGTATAGTTCGCAAAGGTCGAGGTTCCCATGTAGTGATACAGAGGTTGACCGTCGATCGAGAAGCGGCTCGTGCCATTGGGCATCACGCCACGCCCTTGGGTCGTGCGAATCGCTTGGCAGAGGTTGGTTTTAAAACTCAGACAATAGGCACACTCGCGACATTCCGGAACATAAAGCGGAATCACATGATCGCCCGGTTTCAGGCTTTTGACGTCCGCACCGACTTCAACGACAACGCCCGCGCCTTCATGCCCCAGAATGGTCGGAAACAGTCCCTCGGGATCGGCTCCTGACAGTGTGTAGGCGTCGGTGTGGCAGACGCCCGTGGCTTTGATTTCAACGAGAACTTCTCCCGCTTGGGGTCCGTCGAGCTGAACGGTTTCGATCCGGAGGGGTTCGTTAGCTTTAAAGGCAACGGCAGCTTTGACATCCATGGCGGTAGAAGTTGCTCATACGAGCGCAAACGATCAGATCGAGAACTGGGGACAAACCTGTAACAGGCGCAATTTTTCGGCGCTCATCTATACGTAGATTAGCGATCGCCGAAGGTGGTTTGAAAGGCCGATCGAGCCTGAAGAGTCTGGGCATACTGGGCAACGATCGGATGTTGTTCCAGCGACAGGCCAAACATCAACGGGCCATAGTAGAGCATTGCACCGAGCGCCACGTCTGCCGCTGAAAAGTCTGATCCCATCAAAAAGTCTCGATCGCTCAGGATCGTTTCGAGGGAGTCGAGCAAGCGGGGAACGGCGGTTTCTCGTACCGCTTCCATCGCCAACGCCGAACCAAATGTCGAGTTGGCAAAATCAATCCATTGATCGAGTTGTGCGCGGGTCTCGATATCGCTCACGCCGCCGTATTTCGCCGCGAGATAGCCCAAAATTGCGCCGGATTCCCAGAGGGTGAAGTCACCATCGACGATCGCCGGGACTTTGCCAATGGGATTAATGTTGGTATAGGGCGCTTGACGATGTTCACCGGCCTGCATATCCAGCAAAATAAATTCGTAATCGACACCCAGTTCTTCGAGATACCATTTGACCACTGAAGCGCGACTGCGAGCGCCACCGTAAAGCTTGAGCATGAAGCTGTCTCGATAATGATTTGAATTTGTTTGGTCTAATTTAACGTGAGTTCCGGTGAAGGAATCAAGCTGCACCCGAGTCGGATGCAGTCTTTAGAGCCTAAATTGAGTGATTTGCTCGATCGTTAGCCAAGCCCATCGCGACCGGAGCCGTAACGTAGGGCATCGAGCCAACGACGTAGGGCAAAGGCACGATCGGCGGGTAATCCGGTCATGCGATCGACTCGTTGCGCGACTCTAGCCCGATCGTCCCAGGCGGACAGGACGCCATAAGCCGCCAAATTTAAAAAATGTCGCGTCCAATCCAGTAACGGCGCGATGCCCACTTGCGGAACCACACGCATCACCGTCAGCGGTGCGGCCAGGGTCGCCCGTGCCATCGCCTCCAATAAACCGCCAAACCGGACGACATCTTGCAAAAATGGCTTCATCACCCGATCGCCCCCTGCGGCCATCGCACCAAACACCGACCCGAGTAAGCGGTTAACGGCATCGGAATCGGTAACGGGACGATCGAGCGGAACCGTCATGGTTTGCTGAAAGAGCCAGGTGACGGCGATATTGGGCTGATAGGGCTGGACAAGCTGGAGCGAGGCGCGATCGAGCGTATCGCCCGTGAGGGCATCACTGACGGCGCGATCGAGCCGTGACAAATGCCGCACCATTGCCCCAAAGCCGCCAAAACTCAGCGGGGATTGTCCGCCGCTGCTGTCACCGATCGCCAAGATACGATTCCAGGGCAAGCGAAGGGGACTGTCGCGATAGGCGGGAAAGACACCGAACAGAAAGCGTTTGATTTCGAGGTCATCGAGCTGAATCTGTTGGTAATCCGGCAACAGACGGAAATATTCTGCGGCGAAAAATTCGAGGCTAAAGCGATCGGGCTGGGGATCGAGATAGGTAAATAGATAGGTCGTCCGGCCATCACGGGCGGGGAACGCTTCCCAAAAATATTGGCAATGGTTGGCGATCGGCTGGTTCGACACCATCAGATCACCGGTTTGGTTTTGCTCCGCTGTAAACCCCGTGGCGCAACTGCCGACGACCATACAAATACTGTC
>RDYZ01000224.1 GCA_004293855.1 Oscillatoriales cyanobacterium
GCACAGGGTTGAAGCCGAATGCGTGACTTTATCGCTGAAGCCTTTGCAGGATAAGGGTTATACCTAATCCACCCTAAGCGATAAGATAGGAGGGATTATTACGTCCTTTCACGTTTACGTTTTTAACGAAATTACTCCCATGTCACGCTATCGTTCGCTTTTATCCGGTCTCTTTGCCTTAATTACGATCGTCCTAGTCGGTTGTAGCGGTCCGACAGTCAAGGCGCCGCCCCAATACACCGCCGCACAAATCGAGCAGCTTTCCGGTTATGCAACCTCTCTCTCGGCGGTCGAAGATCGCACCCGTAGCGAACTGAGCGCTTTAATCGAGAAAGAAGACTGGACTTATGTTCGGAACTTCATCCACGGCCCTCTTGGCACGATTCGTCAAACCATGAGCCTTGTCTCACAAAATCTGTTGTTGCCGGAGGAGCGCAAGGCGGCTCTGGCTCAAGCCCGTGAGGTGTTTGTGCATCTTGAGGCGATCGATAAAGCTGCGCTGAACCAAAACGCCACCGAGGCGCGGAGCGAGTTTAAGCAAAGCTTGGCAGAATTCGATGAATTTCTCGGTTTGATCCCGGATTCCAGCGTCCTGAACACGGCGAGTTAAGCCCCAGCAGAACTTACGCAAGACATCGCAATTCGTAGGGGTATCATGGCAAAACGCCCACGGTATCGTAGGCGTTTTGTCGATCAATGCGTACGTCCGTCTCGGTTTAGTCTCAACTTGCCTCTTCATCATGAAAGCCCCAAGATCTTACAGATTAGATCTTGGGGCTTTCATGATGGGACGAAACGAAGTCGCAAATTGACTTACTTAATCGCCGAGAGCACTTCACGGGCAGCGGCTAGGGTTGCGTCAATATCAGCATCCGTATGGGCTAAGGACATAAAGCCCGCTTCGTACTGTGACGGTGCCAGATAAACGCCGTGTTCGAGCATTCCGCGATGGAATTTCGCGAATTTCTCCGTGTCGGATTGTTTCGCATCCTCGAAGTTATGCACCGGGCCATCGGTAAAGAAGAGACCAAACATCGCGCTGAGATGACCGCCACAGGCTACATGGCCGGTTTCTTTCGCGACGGCGAGCAGACCTTCGGCCAGTTTCGTCGTGAGACGATCGAGCTCTTCGTAGGTTCCCGGCTGTTGCAGAATTTTGAGCGTTTCGATGCCCGCTGTCATCGCCAGCGGGTTACCCGACAGTGTACCGGCTTGGTACATCGGCCCTGCCGGTGCCACCAGGCTCATAATGTCCGCACGGCCACCATAAGCGCCGACGGGCAAACCACCACCAATGACTTTACCCATCGTGGTCAAATCCGGGGTAATACCGAATTTTTCCTGAGCGCCACCGTAGGCAATGCGGAAGCCCGTCATCACTTCATCAAAGATCAGCAGTGAGCCGTATTCCTTGGTGATTTCCCGTAAACCTTCGAGAAAACCAGCATCGGGGACGATGAAACCAGAGTTTCCAACGACGGGTTCGAGGATGACCCCGGCGATATCGTCGGGGTTTTCAGCGAAGAGCTGTTTTACCGCTTCGAGGTCGTTGTAGGGAGCGGTCAGGGTGGAGATGGTGGCGGATTTCGGGACGCCGGGGGAGTCGGGCAGACCGAGGGTGGCGACACCGGAACCGGCTTTCACCAGGAACATGTCGGCGTGACCGTGGTAGCAACCTTCAAATTTGACGATTTTTTCCCGTCCGGTGAAGGCACGCATTAGGCGCAGTACGGACATACAGGCTTCGGTGCCGGAGTTGACGAAGCGCACCATTTCAACGCTAGGAACGGCGTCGATCACCATTTCCGCAAGGACGTTTTCGAGGGCGCTCGGTGCGCCGAAGCTGGTGCCTTTGCCGAGGGCTTCATGCAGGGCGCTGATCACTTGGGGGTGAGCATGGCCGCAAATGGCGGGGCCCCAGGTGCCGATGTAGTCGATGTAGCGGTTGCCATCCACATCGTAGGCGTAGGCGCCTTCGACGCGATCGAAGACGACGGGTTGACCGCCGACGGATTTAAAGGCGCGGACGGGTGAGCTGACCCCACCGGGCATCAGCTTTTGCGCCGCTGCAAAAATTTCTTCGGATTTGGTGGTTTTAATTAGCGAGGAAACCAAAGTGTTCTCCTTCGATCGATAAACGGTCGGAATATTTGGGATTTATGGCGATCGAGCCGTTTAAGGTGAATGCTGTCATTCGTTCACCGAAGGCGGGTCGAGGGTTGAGCCGATCTGGAGGCTGTGAGCGAATACTGCACGGATTCAGACATCGGCGAAGAAAAGACGATCGCAAGAATCTTAAATCGTTCTTTCGAGATTTCTTATCTTAATTGATGCGTCCCACCGATTCACCCGGCTTTGGACTTTGATCCCGTAATTTATGTGACAAATTACCCGGATCTGATGAAGTTAGCTTGATTTCGCTTGACAGTCGTTGGTTCTGGTCTTGGGGTGGGGCGGGGTATTGACGGCAATACCGTCGGTAGATCAGTTCGAGGCGTCCGCCGTATTCTTCCAGGTTGGCACGTTGCCGACGATAGAGGCTTTGGAAGCCGTTGGCAAAGAGGAGGGTCACGATCGCCACAATTAAACCAAACACAGTCGAGGAGAGCGCCGTACCAATACCAGCGGTGATGGCAGCGGGATCATTTTGGGTCGGGTCACCCAGTTGCAGCCCGCCGAAGCTTTGGATCAGACCGAGGACGGTTCCAAGCAGCCCGAGCAGGGGGGCGATGGTGACGATCGTTTCAAATAGGGTACTGAAGCGACGAAGATTGACCAGTTCGGCACGGGCGGCGGTTTCGAGAGCAAGGGTGAATTCGCTAGGGGTGGGGCGATCGAGTTCGAGGGCTTCGAGGAAAACGCGGGCGATCGGCAGATCGAGATGTTTACGCAGCAGATCGGTCGCAGCGGGCCCATTTATCTGGATCGTTTTTAACGCTTGACGCACGATCGCATC
Organism: Oscillatoriales cyanobacterium; assembly: GCA_004293855.1. GTDB lineage: Bacteria > Cyanobacteriota > Cyanobacteriia > Cyanobacteriales > Geitlerinemataceae > RDYZ01. Next base: position 2,957 of record RDYZ01000224.1, read on the forward strand.
TTGTCGGTGGGAAATCCGCCACCAAAACCAGCACCGTTCGCCGATCGCCGAGAGTGACAACAGAGACAGAGCCAGGAGCGGCGCGGCAACGATGCCCCCCAAGGGGTCGAGGGCAGCCAAGAACGGAAGCGTACTGATCAGAACGTCAAACATTGGGCGTCCGAGGAAAGGGAGCGATGGGTTGAAGGGGTTGTGATCCCTCTCCCTAAATCCCCAAGCAGAGAGAGGGACTGTTTCTCCCCTTCTCCCAAAACGGGAGAAGGGGTTGGGGGATGAGGGAAAAGAAAAAATTGCTTCATGCCGGAGGTCTATTAACTCGCAGGGCGTGGTGTGGCTGTGGAGCGACGCATCACCGACACGTCCGTTTTAGATTGGGTCTCGTGGGCGCGGCGGTGCGGTTGATCGAAGATGTCCGCAAGTTGCTGAATCGTTGCGTCGATGTCGTCGAGGGTGGCGGGTTTGATCAAGCCGTAGTAGTCCACCAGAAAAACCCGATCGTTTTTCACGGCTTGTAAATCTTGCCAGAAGGGGAGGGATTCAAACTCGGCGATCGGGGCGTTACTGCCGGGGGTTTCAACGATCAGGATGGTATCGGGATCGGCAGCGGTGATCATCTCCGGATCAAGGGTGACATAACCGGCAGCCGATCGCTGCTCGTCGAGGTGGGCGGCGATATTGTGGGTGAACGGTTCGATCGCGCTGCCGCCCCAACTCTTGCGGTTTAGGGAGAAGAGCGGATCACGGCTAGCGAGGATGAGGGTCGAACTACGATCGGCATCATCTACCGGAGCTTGATTGGACGACTCATTCGGCGATTGATCGGACGACTCATCCGGTAATTTTTCGGTCTCATCCGATGCCGTTGTTTTTGGTGTGTTGGGTGTCGTATCCCCAGATGTGTCGGCGGTTGCGTCTGGGGTTGTATCGGTTGCTTTGTCTGTTGTCTCCGCTGTTGTTTCGTCCGTCGTCTCGTCCGTGGTTTTGGCTGGGCGAGTTGGAGCGGTATCGGTGTCGGTATCTGCGGTTGGTGCGGGGGAAGCGGTACGATCGGCATGATCCAACGCCGCTTCAGGATTTGACTGATCCGCCGATTCCACCGCGTCCGCTGGCTTGGGATTTTTAGAACGATCCGAAGCCGGGCGTAGAGCCGCATACCGATCGAGTAGCGGGGTCGGGTCGGTGCTGGTGGCACGGGCGAGATCTTCGATCGTCGTGAAGAGACTATCCCAGCTATCAAGACGATAGCGCTGGGTCGGAATTCCCGCTTCTTCTAGTTGCGTCAAAATGCGCTCATGAACCCCCGCAATGCCCACCACCAGATCCGGACGTAGATCGATAATCGCCTTAACATCAAACTCGCGCCCGTCGCCGATATCGGGATATTGGCTCAGATCGGCATGTTCAGACACGCGGCGATCGTGAGCCACCGCGACCAATTTTTCAGGATCGAGTTGGTAGAGAATATCCGCCGCCAACGACGACAGAGCTACGGTGCGCTTGGCATTGGTAATCGCTTCACTGGGTTGGGCGATCGCGGCGGTTGTGCGGGTCGAGGAGTCACCCTGTTTCGGTGAAACGGCAGAGGGTTGACCCGAAGTACAACCCCACAGACCGATCGCCACGAACGACGCGATCGCCAACTGCCGACTTAGATTTGCCATACCGCACCTCAATTTCCGTGGATCGACCGATCGATCATAGATACATTGTTGCCCAAATAGCGGGGTGCAAAACCTCAGAGTTTTGGATCTGGATCAGCCGGATCGGTTGGGAACCTATAACCAATTGCCAATCAAAACAAACGGAGCCCAATAAAACGGTTTGGCATAATCACCACCGAGGGCGATCGTCTGAAGCTGGGCTTGGCGCAATGCCTCCGCTTTGCTCATCTCGGGCTGGGCCAAGGCTTCGTAGAGAAACGTCATTTGTTGTGCGGTCGCATCATCATTCACACCCCAAAGCGAGGCGATCGTGGCTCGTGCGCCGCTCTGAACGGCGAAGCCCGCCATGCCCAAGATTGCCAGCTTATCGCCGATCGCCGTTTGGCAAGCACTCAAGACCAACAGTTCGATGACACCGTGACGCACTTCATCGCGACTGAGGAGTTCATCCCGAAAGTCCGTGAGGTTGAGTTTGCCATCCCAAGCCAGCACAAAGGTACTGTCGGGCGTTGAGCCAAATTGTCCGTGGGTGGCGAGGTGAATGATCGGATGGGATGAGTAACGCAGGGCGTCCTTGAGTTGCTGGAGGGTAAATTGTTGATTGAGGCGTAACTGAGAGGGTAGACGATCGGCGATCGCCTCGACCTCTGTGCGTGCGCCGGGAAGTGGCCGAAACCCTTGGCGTGCTTCTGCCAGCGCCCCGAGAAAGACACTGAAGGACGTCCGCTCTTGGTCAGTGGTTTCGAGCAGTTGCAGGCTCGGAGCTAAGGCAATGTTGTAGCGCTCGATCGCGTATTGCTGACCGTCAAACAACGCTGTCATGGGAATCGTCCGAAATGGCGCATCCAAGACGAACACCAACGTTTTGATCCCCGCCGCTTCGAGGCTGGCGTCAAAGGGAGCAATGATCCAACGATCCAACCGTTGCATCGCCTCTTGCTGTTCCTCAAGACCCCGTGATCGACTCATGGACGATCGCGCAGCGACCGCAGCGGCGATCGTGGTCGTTTGGGGTTGTTGCACCGTATGACGCAACATCCGATGGTTCGGCAAGGAGAGCAAAATTTCGAGCCGATCGGGTAAGACGATCGGGTAAAGAATGGCCGCTTGGGGGTCGATCTTGCTCACTTCGATCGAACGGCTAATTAAACAATTGGCACGAAAATAATTCGAGATTTCAGCGACTTGCAACGCTTCGAGGAGGTCGCGGGCTTCCCGGATGGCCGCTTGAGAGGCGTCGGGTTGTAGTAATAGCCCGATCGCCTCACGATAAACAGGCTCAACCGTATTTTGAAAGGAGAGTTGCGTATCACTATCGGACGCGGTGTACGACTGCCGAACACTCCGAAAGTGGAGAATGGCCTGACGGTAGGACTCGATCGCCTCCTCCGGTTGGTTGGCTTGCATCAACAAACGACCGAGATGATGCTGATAAACGGCAGCACTGCCCATCGCCTGGGCTTGATTGGCTAGGGCGATCGCACTTTGGGTGAGATCGATCGCGGCTTGAGTATCACCGAGATCGCCGTAGAGTTGACCTAACTCATGCGTCACCTGAGCTTGAATGCGGTGATCACCCACCTGACGCCGATCGATCAAACTTAAACGGAGGCCATCGGCAAGATCACGTGGTGGGATGGCCCAGCCCTGCACCTGGTGATGCCAGTCACGCACCCGACCGCTCAGATACACCTGAAGTTTCGATTTGGCTTGACTGTCCGACAAAGCGTTGATGCGATCGAACAGAAGGCGCAGCGCCGTTTCGATGGTGCGGTGGTGGGGGTCAAGCGCGGTGTGATCTAGGGCTGGCGTTGTTTCAGAGGTCTGATCGTTGACCGTCGTTAAACTCGTGAAGTTCGATACATCGGCTAAAGCCGCACGATTCGCAGGGTCGAAAGTTAACGGGGTGAGCGGATCGGGCGTGCGGTGAGCGCTTTCGATCGCCATCTCACTATTGATCGCCCCCAGTTCCGCCGCGATCGCATTCATCGGATTGGGAGCGATCACCGCCGCTTCGCGGTAGCGTGCGATCGCCGTAGGCAGATCCCCCCGATCGTGGGCCAAACGAGCCAAACGCGACAAAATCGTACTGCACACATCCCAAAGGTGAGCGCGACGCGCCTGCTGAAGTGCCTGTTCCCAGAGGTTTTGGGCTGCATCTCGGGTTCCGATCGCCAGTTCCACATCCGCCAAATGCAGTAAATGGAGCGTGTGAAGCTCAATATCTGGGACGCGATCCAGGGCCTCATGCACCACCATTAACTGTTGACGCGCCCGCTGCGATAAGCCGATCTCGTGGTACAGGCTGGCCAAATCGATCTGTGTTGCGATCGTGCCTAGGGGATCATCAAGTTGCTGATACCCCAGGAGTGCTAGCTCGAGACTGGCGATCGCCGCTTCCGTTTGACCGTTGGCATCTTGGAGATAACCCTGTTGGGCGTAAAGTTGGGCACTTAAAGCCACGGGCGGATTGGTGAGGTGGTGGAGGAAAGCCAACCCCTGATCAAGGGCGATCGTCGCCGCGATCAGGTCACCCATCTCGACACCAGTGCGTGACAACATATAAGCACTGCCCGCCGCTTCGGCCCAGCGCTGCGTACGTTCATAGTCGGCGATCGCCGCTTCAAAATCACGCTGTGCTTGGTGGTAGTGATGACGATCCAAGGCGTCACGCCCCGATCGCTCCAGTTCACTGGTATAGGAGGCCGTAGCGGGATCGACGGTTGGCCCGAAGGTTGGGGGAGGGTCAGACTGCGATCGTGGGGGTGAGTGGGACAAGACCTCATCCGTTGGGGCGTGGGGGGAAGCGGTCGCGGCGATCGGGGCGGTAATCGGATTCGTCGTCGTGAGGGTTGGTCTGGACAGCTCGCGATCGTGGGCGGATGCCATCCCGTGGGACATCACCCCTCCCGGACACACCACCAGCCAGCACGTTACCACCGCCACTAGCAAATGTTGCCAGCGATGGCGATCCCTCGCCTGGAAATACGGACGACGAAGCTGTGAACCTCTGAACCCAATCGTGAAGCGGGTCTGAAGGGCACGTTGCGTAAGTCGGCGGCGTATATCCTGTAAAACCATGACTATGGCGATCGTCTCCGCAACATTGATAAATTCACAGACCCATCCATCGCTGGAGGTGCACAGGCAGAGAGGCCGGAGCGGTCCACCCCTGGGAAGGTCGAGCCTGCCGCGTCACTTAACTGGACATTGTGATGATCATCGTAGTGCCAATGGCTGGCTTCGCTCCAGGCCGAGGTGTCCGCTGCATCAATCGCCGCCTGCGTCTCGCGTGCCGGTTGATCGCCGGTTCTCATGCCAGAATCAGACCCCGCGATCCCGGTTGCAATGGGCTCGTGACGGGATAATCCATGACCGGATCTCGACTCCAGTTCAGGTGTGAGATCGCGCCAATCGCGATCGTCGGCCCAGCGTGAACTGGCCGCGAGGGTGTGATCGAGAATCTGTAATGTACGACCGCGATCCACGATCGAAAAGCGATCGCGATTGCTCGCCATACAATCTTGAGCGAGGAGATTGGGCGTTAAAAGCTCACTCGACAGGGAGACAAGATTGGGATCGGTGACGATCGTGTCGTTGCGAACCTCCACCACTCCATCAATGCCAAGCTGAGAACTGGCGTCAATGTTACTGCGATCGCCGAGAAAAAAGCCCCGCGCCTCGATCAGAATTTGCCCACCACTGCCACGAAAAGCATTCGCCGACACTCGACTACCTCCGATCGCGGCAAAGACTCCGGCATTCAGTAGCAAATTCCCCCCATTTCCTCCCTCAAGTACTGAGCTACCGGCCTGGGTTGACAGTTGGCTGGCGTTTTGGAGTATCGCACTGGTCTGGGAACGAATGGTGAGATTGCCCCCTTCGCCGGAGTTGCTGCTCGCGACGATCGCAGCAGTGTGATCGAGGCTTAAACTCCCCACATCAATATTGATATTGCCCGCATTGCCTTGTCCTTCACTGCTCGACGAAATGCGGCCTTGATCCTGAAGCACCAAGCGCTGCGCCTGAATCGATAGATCCCCCCCATTCCCCACACTGCCCGCACCAAGCCGTAAGGACCCCGAGGATAAGCCACTGGCGGACAGCAAATTGGCGACACCCGCTCCCACAATCAACAACTGATCGCGGACATTCACCGTTAGTGATCCGGCATCATTACGCCCTAGGGTCGTTGTGGAGACCGTGCCACCATTGATCAAGGACAGGTTTTCCGCGTCGATTCGCATATCCCCCCCCCGTCCGGCATCGGACGCCTGACTAATGGTTGCGGTGGTGAGGATGCCACCATCGATGACGATATCACCGGCGACGCGAATGGTTAAACTGCCTGCATCTCCCGATCGCAGGGCGGAGGGTGTGATCAAGCCGCCATTACGTAAAATCAACTCTCCTGTTTCCAGCTCGATATTGCCCGCCTTGCCTTCACCCGCCGATCCGGAAATAATGCCGATATTAAAGTCGGGAATGGCATTGGCGGAAAAAAACAACCTTAAGGCTTGGTTTTGCGTTTCTTGGAGGCTGGTGGCACTCACCACAATCCGATCGCGGGCTCGAATGAAGATATCACTCCCCTGTCCGGTGCTGACCGTCGCCGTGCCGATCGAGCCGTTCTGGATCTCGAGCAACCGTAGATCGAGATTGATCGCGCCCCCACTACCGGCGACGGTTTCCGCTGCGATCGCCCCGCCCGTCTCCAACCGTAAGGTGTCGCCCTGGACCAGTAAGCGACCCGGATTACCAAAGCCTCGGTTGGCGACCTGAATCTGTCCCCCATCCTGAACCAGAAGCTGAGGCGTGACGATCGTCAGATTACCCGCATCCCCACTGGGGACAACATCCACCAGATTGGGAAAGGTTTCGAGAAAGGAACGCGGTAGCAGTGTGCTGATCGCGATCGATTCCACCGAACTGGCAATACTGCTGCCGCCCAGCGTGGGATCACGACCACTCAGGGCAATAAACTCCGAACTGTCGAGAGCCACATTGCCCGCATCGCCTACCGCAACGGAGAGCGACCCCACCCGAGCGCCCGCGAACAGGGAGAGTTGGGAGGTGTTCAGGGTGACATTGCCTGCGGTTCCGGTGTCAATGGTGGCGGTTCCGAGGGTACTGCCTTGATTATCAGGTTCGGTTCCTTGCAGGCGAACCCCGTCACGGATATCGAGCTGAAGATTACCGCTCCGGCCCGAACCGGTGGTGAGTGCAAAAATAGTGCCCCCAGCATCTAAGACCAGTTGACGTCCGTGGAGTTTGATATCACCTCCAGCACCGCTGATGAGGGTACTGGAGCTAAGATTACTGACTTCTCCGGGTTCGCCGGGTCTAAATCCCTGTACGGTCAAATCCCCCACATCCACAATCAAGTTGCCGGACATGCCCGTGGCGTAGGAGACGGTATTAGCACTGGCTCCATTCCACAGATTGGCCCGATCGGCGTTGATCACAATTGTGGCGCCCGGACCAGAACCAAAGGTTTCCGAGCCCACAAAACTACCCTGACCGTCTTGAGGGGTGCCATCGATCGCCAGGGTGTCGGTCGCGGTGAGGCGCAGCGTGCCGCCCGGTCGATCACTAAAGTTTTGTAATTGAGCAAAGGCGCCACCGTTGATGGCGATCGTTTCTGCCGCTAGGGTAATCGACCCGTTGGGTGATGATCCACTGGCCGTTAAGGCGGCGCGATCGCGAAGCTGAATCTGTCCGCTCAGATCTGCGGTGGCAAAGTCGAGGGGGAGGCCGGGAGCAGCGGGATCGAGGGAACCGAGACCCACCTCTCCCGATCGAACGCCACCGATCGCGATCGTACCGCTGGGGGCATCCAGTTGCATTCGCTGAATCTCAACCTGACCCGCCACGAACCCAAGCGTTTCGCCCGGTTCCGTCGCCAGAACACTGGCCGATCGGCCTGGATTCAGGGCCGAGAGGCTCGCCGCTTCCGATAACAGCCCGAGGCTCAAAAGATTGGCGGCGGTGGATGGAACGGTGACGGCGGACCCACTCCCGATCGCGGTAATGGTTCCTGGTTCGAGATCGGGGTTGAATTGGAGGCCAACGGGAACATTGACCGACAGGAGGGGTGAGGTCTCGCTGGCGATCGAGGGCCAGGTGCTGCCATCGCTAAAGTTGATGCCGTGGGCGGTGGTGGCAATAAACGAACCGGACAGATCGAGGCTGGCCTGATCACCAAAGCGAATGCCATTCGGGGCGAGAAAAATCAGATCCGTATCGGCGCTCAGGGTTCCGTCAATTTCAGCGATCGTCGATCCCGTCACGCGGGCCAAGACCCGATCGATGCCCGCCGGTGTGACAAACCTTGCACCCATGCCATCCTGAAGGACAAACTGCTCAAAGCTATGGAAGAGATTCGATCCGGCGATCGTTCCACCCAGCAATTCCGCGCCGGTTTCACGATTTTGTACGATCGAAACCTGGGGCAGGGTAGCATCCGGGATAATTTGCGCGGCGATCGGACACGCGCCACAGACCACACCCGCGACCCAACATCCTCCCCCGATCGCACCAACTCGTAACCCGCGCCACCCGATCGGGGGCAGCAACAGACCGAACGCAGGCCAACAAAGTCGCCTGAGGGCTACGGTCAATCGTAATCTCGATGCGATCATAGGGGCTGTCCGTTTCACAGGGAAGCTGAGTGACATCCGACGGGCTAGGCTGGCAAGCGATTGATCGCCTCGGCAAGGGTCTCCGGCAAACGCCGCACAATGCGACCCTGCTGACGATCGACCGTTACCAGGGTGACCCGTCCCGTGACGTACAGCACGGCGCGATCCGGCGATGATACTTCATAAATCCAGCTAATCCGCACACCCCTCACCGGCTCGAGGCGCGTGCGAACCGAAACTCGATCGCCAAGACCTAGGGAGCGATGGTAACGCAGGGCCAGATCGACCACGGGCAGATCGCACCCCGATCGCACCAGATCCTCATACCCCACCCCGATCGCCCGCAAACATTCAACCCGTGCCGTTTCCAGCCAGGTGATATACGACCCATGCCACACAACCCCAGCATAGTCCGTATGGTGGGGTTGTACTCGCGTTTGCACTTCAAACCAGCCATCCTCCGTGAAAGTACCGCAGGCTTCATCGGCGATCGGCGATGGTTCGGTTTGACGGTCTGAATCTGGCATACCATCCCTCTCAAAAATGACACGTTCAACACGGCGCGATGGGCGATCGTCTAGGGGCTGATCACGGTATCATGCCCCGCAATTATCCCCCAGCGGACATCATGGTCGCGGGTCGTGCGATCGGGAGTTCCACGCTAAACACCGCCGCGACCCACAGACTGGTTTCGCCCAAGCACGATGTCACGCAATCTCTTGCCGAAATCGCCCACCTCTCCTCAAGACCCGGTAGAAGAGAGGTGATGGTTAATCAGCTTAACCGACGTTCTCATGCCTTGGGATGCCTGCTCTGACCCCATCAACTGTTAAAAATCCTAAACAGCCAGACTGATTTTTTCAATTCGTCTGCAAGGCTCATAGGTGAGCGTTCGCGGGGTGGGGCGAGAGTACAGGGCACTGTTTCGTCAGATACAGCCACCCATCACCATCGTTCGACCAACGCCTCGACCCGCGATCGCGCGTATGCTGAGATGACGACCCTCACGACGATCGTCGCCGATCGGTATACACCGTTCCACGTGTGTCGAGCCTGTGCCGCCGTAACAGACTTTTAAAGAACATTACATGAAAAAAATTGAAAAAATTCTAGTCGCTGTTGCTGGACGCGGCTTGTGTGAAGAAGTGGTCAACCAGCTCCTCGTCTCGCCCAGCATCCAGGATGCAAAATTAACGCTCTTGCACGTCGTTCCGGCACAAATCAGCTCCGACGCTGTGGCCGAGAAACTGGCCGAGGGTGGAAAAATCCTGGCGGAGGCCGTCTCGACCATCAACCTGGATGCCAGCAAAATTAACCCTCGGCTCAAGCAAGGCGATCCCAAGACGATCGTCTGTGAGGTGGCTCAGGAGGAAAACGCCGACCTGATCATCATGGGATCGCGCGGTCTAGGACGGCTTGTCTCCATCCTGGAAAACTCCGTCAGCCAATACGTCTTCCAACTGGCCGATCGTCCCATGTTGCTGGTGAAAGATGACGTCTATGTCAAACGGTTCAAGCGGATTATGGTCGCCCTTGACCCTTCGGACGCGGCGGTGGAAGCACTCGAATCGGCCCTGTATCTAGCGAAGGATTTGCCCGACTGTCAGCTCATTTTGGCGCATGTTAATCCGCCAGACCCCGAGCTTGCGGCCAGTGCCGACCCGGTTCTCGCCGCTGCGGCTAAACGTGCCGCACTGTTGGGTATTCCCACCACCTGCATCACCGAAACCGGCAAGGCTGGCCCGGAAATTTGCAAGCTTGCGGAAGAACGGGATGTGGATTTACTCGTCCTCGGTTCTCCCGATCGCCGTCCGAGCGTTGCGAAAGGTTTGCCGGATATCGATCGTCTCCTGGGTAAATCCCTCTCCGACTACGTACGGGTTTACGCCAACTGTCCCGTTCTACTCGTTCGCAACAACAGCGAAGCCTAGTAAACCCTAGGGCTCAACCGGCGATCGTGGATACCCGCTGATGGGCCTGCCCTTGGGCTAAGACTCTCACCCAAAGCAAAAGCCGCCTCAAGGTCAACCCTGGGGCGGCTTTTGCTGGATGGTTATCCTGAAAAACTTAATAGATCCCGCAAACGAACCGATTAAGGTCGATCGTCAAGACTAAGAGTTCGACTCACGGCTTTGCGTTTGGATGTAAAGCACGAGTAGAAAGACCGTCGGAACGAGAACGAACAGCAACGTTGCCAAAAATCCAAGTTCGTTAACCTGCATGAAAACCAGCCTCTAAAACGATATTTGAATGATAGTTAGAACCAAGATATCACGGCTTGGTTTTGACACTGACATCTCCGTTCACCAAGGTCTGACAGGCAAGGCGATAGCTCTCCGGCTTCTTCCGCAGGCGACGATTTTCCACATCGGTTTTGGGCGACAGGTTGTCCATCCCGTCTACGATTTCAATGAGGCACTTACCGCACTGACCGTAGCCACCACAATTCGTTAGCTTGCCCCAGTTCGTATAGATATCCACATTGTTTTCTAACGCTTTGAGACGCAAGTTCGCACCTTCCATAGTGAAAGTGCTCTTGTCTTCCTCAACGAACTTAATAGTAGCCATAGGTCGATAATCGAGCGTAAATGACAGGAGTCCAGCACTAACGCAGATCATCAAGGATGTCCACGCTGCTTCTGTGAAGAATTCTAACCAGTGGCGTTAACCTTTTGCAAAGTTTCCCTGGATTGTTGGGGTGTTGCCCGCTGGTGATCGCTGGGTGAGCCTCCAAAGTATGCCCCACCGCTGGCACAGAACGATCCCCAACCCTCAACAATTAACGCGCAACAGTTAACGCGTTGGCGTAGCCGCCGATAGTGTGGCATCGATTTCATCCGTCAGCGGATGATTCCCCACGGCCCGACGTAGGTTCACCAGAGCGCGGTTATAGCCGAGGATGGCCTCCACACGGTTGCCCTGGGCTTGGGTGAGATCGTTTTGAGCGCCAATCACTTCGGTCTGGGTTCCGACTCCGGCCTGAAACCGCAGGCGGGCCAAGTTCAGGCTTTCCTCCGCTAGGTTGAGGGCTTCTTCGGCGGTACTCACGTTTTGCAAGCTGGCCTCAAGCTGGTAGTAGGATTGTTCGACCTGGAGGCGAACTTGGTTGCGTTGGTTGGCAAACTCCAGTTCGGCAGAGGCTTGGGCGAGTTCCTGGTTGCGGACGGCGGCAGCGGTTGCGCCCCCGTTGAACAACTGCCAGGAAAACTGTAAACCGGCGGCGTAGCCCTCCGTGAGGCCGCTGACACCATCGTCGGAGTTTTCCAGTAGGTTGGCAGAGGCAAAGGCCGACAGTTGCGGTAGGGAAGAAGCGCGGGCGACCCGTTGCTCTTGGCGTGCGATTTCCCGTTGGGCGATCTGCTGTTCGAGTTCGGCGCGACTGCGAAGGGCGAGGACGATCGTTTCTTCGAGGGGTAAATTCCAGGTTCCGGCCAGTTCGATCGGGTCGCTGGCACTCACGTCCAAATTCGGCGGTAGATCGAGCAGTCGCGCCAGGGTACGACGGGCAATCCGCTGATCGCTCTGGGCTTGACGGAGGCGTTGTTGGTCGTTGGCAAGCTGAACCTCCGATCGCAACACATCAAACTGAGTACCGACCCCGGCCCGTTCAAGCGACTGGGCATCGGCCAAACTTTCTTCGGAATTACTGACCGCTGATTCAGCAATCACAACACCTTGATCGGTGTTTTGAATGTCGTAATAGGCTTCGGCCACGCTGAGGCGGGTGGTTTCGGTTTGGCGCTCAACTTCGAGTTCGAGCAGGCGTAGGCGCTCCTGGGCGGATTTAATATTGGCGTCGCGACTGCCTGCGGTAAAGATGTTGTAGCGCAACCGGAGTTCGGTGTTCCAGCTTGTGCTAGTCGAGTCGGTTTGAAGATCCGAGACGCGGCCTTGGATGTCGAGTTGGCGCTGAATGCTAATCCGAGCGTTGGCCGAATCGCTCCAGGTGTAGCTGGAGGTGAGATCGAGCTGTGGCCAGAGGGCAGCTTGGGCGCTCCGTAGGGTTTCCTGCTGGCGCTGGACGCTGATGATGCTGTTTTGCAGGTCGATGTTGTTGCGGAGGGCGAGATCGATCGCCTGGTTCAGGGAAATGGGTTGATCGCCGATGATGGTGACATCTTCAGCCAGGGTCGGGAACCGGAGCGGGTTGGGATGAGGGTTGAGATACCGGGGAGGCGGGGTATCGTCGTTAAATTGCAGTTTGATTTGACCGTCTTGGGCGATCGTGCCGTCCATGATGTTGCTCAAATCCTGGGCATTGGCGACGATCGGTGTGGGGCGATCGACCGCTGCTCCCGCACTGGCGCTACTGGCCGTGCTAGCCGGATCGACGGTCGCGGCGTCCAGACTGCGACCCGCGTCCTCGTTCGATCTGGTGGTCTCCAGATTCCCATCGGGAGAGTCCTGAACGCTTAACTCCGTCAATTCAGATGCAGGCGACTCAGACGATTCACTCGCGATCGTTAACGGGTCTGCGATCGCATTAGCGATTGGCTGGGACGTCTCCGGCTCATCCGCCGCCGCCACAGGGGTGAGATCCGTCGTGGATGCCATGACGGACGCATCAACCGGCTCATCGTCTACGTTGGCGCTGACCTGTGTCACGCGATCGGCTGGCATGTCAGCCTCGATCGACGTGTCGATCCCTGTCCCCGTGGCTCGAGCCGAGCCGAGCGTCAGCAGGATCATGCTGGTCGTCGCAGCGAGGAGTAAGTTCAGTCGAGTCATACGGTTTAGTTCGAGCCGGTGTGGACGAATCCGAGATACGGGTTAACAACGTGCAGAGGGTTGGCGGTAACGGATCGCCCGGTTATTTCCGATCGAGCTATGAAGCCGCGCTGAAATCGAGAGATGACCACATAAAACCCCCTAGCACCATAGCAAGTTTGTCGAGTTTTACTCTACATTTTTCTGCGGTGGTATCGGGGCGATCGCGGCGTACATTGACCCGCCTCACTGGAGTTGACTCCAATGCATTGCGCACGATCGAAGACCAGAAACCACCGTAAAAGGTTGCCATGAAAACCATAACCGTTCGCTTTGATCGCCGATCGTTTGGGATATTTCTGATCCTGTTTGCCCTTGAGGCCGCGATCGCGTTGGGGCTCGATGACCCGTTTGTCCGTCCCTTGGTGGGTGATGCACTGGTGGTCATCCTGGTGTTTTATGGGGTGCGATCGTTCATCCAAACCCGCACCCGTTGGCTTGTCCTCGCAACCCTGGCCTTTGCCTGGGCGGTGGAATTTTCGCAGTATTTCCGCCTGGTGGAACGTTTGGGGCTCGGGGACAATCGGTTGGCGATCGTTGTGTTGGGCTCAGTATTTGATTGGCGTGATTTAGTGGCCTATACGATCGGTGCGGCGATCCTGCTGGCGGTGGTGCGAGATTAGGGGCTGCCATCCTTTCCAGGACTTACGCAAACTATCGAAACTCGTAGGGGCATCATGGCAATGCGCCCACGGTATTGCGTGGTTTGAGCCGGTCAGTGCGTAAGTCCTGCCTTTTCAAAACGATGCCAATATTCCAATAGACCTCTGGCCTAAAGCCATGTTTTCTGTTCCCCCATCCGTCCTACACCTTCAGTTGCACGATCGCAATTTTGCCCGCAAAACAAACCGCCACATCCGTCCCCGGCAAAGCTTCACGGCTCTGATAGTCGCCCTGATACCCATACCCCTCAGGGGTGGACTGATAGCGAATCGGGAGCGGCGACGTACTCGCCGCACAGATCACCACCTCCGGTTCGTCGGCCTCCTCGGTGATATGGGGTAAATTCACGTTCCAAAACGTGCCCCGATCGCAGCCCCACGCCAACAGGTCCCGTAACACTCGCGTCGTTAACTGCGTTGAACGTTCCCAATTCAGCGGTTTGGTGCGATCGCGGTACTGCGAAATCGCAATCCCCGGAATACCATGCATTGCGCCCTCACGTACGGCTGCCAGTGTGCCGGACATGTAGGCATCGACCCCTAGATTGCCCCCCGCGTTAATGCCGGAGAGAATCCAAGCCGGTTTTGGGCAAAATTCATACAGTGCCAACCGAATACAGTCGGCGGGTGTGCCGGAAATGGCGTAATGCTGCGGATCGCGTCGATCCACGACGATCGGACGATCCACGGTCACCTGGTGGCCACAACCGGAATATTGCCGATCGGGGGCAACGATTATCGGGGAGGCAATCCCCAGCGAACCAAGGGCGGCGGTCAAGGCGGCCAAACCGGGGGCATCGATACCGTCGTCATTGGATAGAAGATAGGTCATGGCAACAGGTGGTGACAGGTTGGATCGGGCAAAGGGCAATGAAAGAGCAATGGATGGCGATCGGTGACGGTGGTTCAGGCCAGGGGAAACCTAGGCGATTCCAACTCTCTAATCTAAGGTTGAACCATCTGCCGGGATGGATATCGGCCTGTTCCTTACGCCTCGTGTGCGGTTCTAACCCCTATGAAACGACTGATTTCGGCGATCGTGAGCCTTGGGATTCTGATCGCGATTTATACCAAGATCGACGTTGCCGGACTGGTGACCGTGTTTCGTGATTGCGATCGGCTGTGGATGGCGATTTCTCTCGGGATGGTGGTTCCGCTGACCCTAACGACGAGCTGGCGGTTACAGCAGTTGATGCCCGAGGCGGGACGAATCGGGTTTGGGATGGCGAATAAACTCACCCTAGCGGCGAGTGTTCTCAATATGATTTTGCCGTCAAAGATGGGCGATATTGCGAAAGCGTATTTTATTCGCGATCGGGGCTATCTGAGCGGCTCGCTCTCCCTCTCGTTGGTGGTGTTTGAAAAAGCCTGCGATCTGTTGTCGCTGTTGCTGTGGTGTGCCTTTGGACTGTTGCTGTATCCGAGCAAAGATGCGCTGTTTTGGTTGATGGCCCTGGGGATTGTGGCGGGCTTGGTGAGCGGAACGGCGATTTTAGGATCGAGTCGGATCGCGCATTGGGCATTTCGGATCGGTCAGCGGCTCGTACCGGGTGGCTCCCAGGGCAAAGTGGGGCAAAAGCTCGATCGGCTGCACGCATCCTGGCACGAGATGCAAACCTATTTCTGGCGCGATCGCCAGCAACTGAGCCTCATTACCCTAACCTCGATCGGGATTTGGCTGCTTCACCTGCTGCAAATCTGGTTTTTCATCTTTGCACTGAACGCTAGCGTGCCGTTTATTGCGAATCTAGCTCTGTCGCCGCTGTCGATTTTAGCGGGCCTGCTCCCCCTGACCTTTGCGGGCGTCGGTACCCGTGATGCGGCCTTAATTCTGTTTTATCAGCCGTATTTCAACGCACAAACAGGAGCGGCTCTCGGGTTGTTGTGTACATCGCGCTATCTGTTGCCCGCGATCGGCGGTCTACCATTTTTTGGGCAATTTCTCAGTCGAGCGCGATCAGAACAGGCCGCCAAAACCCTCCCGTCAGCGCGGGACTAGGCCGATCAAGGGCGACACGTGCGATCTGGCAGGGTTGGAAGGCTGAAACCTGTGGAGCGGGTTAAGCGGACTATCGCCCCACCCCGATCGCCCAGAGCCAAGCGGGCAACGTCACAAACGATATCAGCGTCGAAACCGCCACCACCTGCCCCGTCCGTGCGCCATCTCCTCCCAGCTCATTCGCCATGACAAACGAGGTGACCGCCGCAGGCATGGCACACTGCAAAATTAAGGTTTGTTGTTCAAGGCCACCAATGCCTAAACCCCAGGTCACTACCACCGCCACGACACCACCACCAATCGATCGCATCAAACTTGCCCCGATCGTGTAGGGTGACAAGCGAATCGGATTGCGTGACATTTGCATCCCCAGCATGAGCAAGGCGAGGGGAATCGTCGCCTGGGCCAGTAGATCTAAACCGCGATCGAGATCAAACGGCAGCGAGGCCCCAACACCACCCAAAAACTGACTGGCGATCGTCCGCAACCCCAACCCCAACACCACCGCCCAAATTAACGGCAAACGCAGGGTTACCCCGATCACCGATCGCCAGCCCCCACCCCGTAACAAGGCTGGTCCCGTGCTAAACACCAGTACGCTCGACACCAGTAACACCACCGTCGCCCGATCGAGTCCCGCCTCCCCCAGGGCAAAGAGGCTAATCGAGAGCCCCATATTGCCGGTGTTGGGAAAGGCGGTGGTGGCGATCAGGCTCGTGCGTGTGGGTTTGGCGAGTTTGAACAGCAAGCCGACGAGCCAGCCGATCAGCCCCAGGATGAAGTAGGCCACCGTGAACCCCCAGATCAGATCGGAGGCGCTGCGGCTCGACATTTCCGTCCGGTAGAGGACATCGACGATCAGCGCCGGGGAGAGGATGTAAAGGGTGAGGCGCGACAGGGTGCGGATGTCGGGTTTAAGGGTGCGATCGGCGATCGCGCCAACGGCAACGATACAGATCACGGGCAGGACGGACGACAGTAGAGCGACCATAGACGAATGACGGACGGGATGGGCTTGTCAATCAGGACTTACGCAGAAGTCCGACTTCTGAACGAAACGTCGTCGTTCTAACTCTCGGAACAATGTGAGAAGTCGGACTTCTAACACCCCTTGCGTAAGTCCTGTCAATCTTTGCGGTCTCAGGCGCGACCAATGCTCCAGGGCGGGAAATCATCCGAGTCAAACTCTGGGAGGCCAAACCAGCCTACACCGACCAGATCCAGGACAACGACAAACAAAATCCGGGCAATACAGCTTCACCGGATAACCGCTCCGGCGACTCTAAACACACGACCTCGCCACCCGCCCGATAAATTTCCACCCGACGGTTTTGGGGATCAAGCAACCATCCTAACTGCACACCATTGGCGCGATATTCAGTCATCTTTTCTTGAAGGGGCAACAGACGATCGGACGCCGATCGCAGTTCCACAACGAAATCAGGGCAAACCTTTGCAAAAGCGGTGCTGGGGTCGGGGTCACGGGTCGCCCACCGCGTCTCACTAACCCAGGAGGCATCGGGCGATCGCACC
>RDYZ01000198.1 GCA_004293855.1 Oscillatoriales cyanobacterium
CCCACCCACGGCTCACCCAAAACCAGTGGAAGTAACAGATATAGCGGAACAATGTTGTCGTTTTAGCGTAGATTGATCTGTAGGGTTGCACTGTACGCCCGATCACTCCTGCTTTGTGATGCCATCTCAAACAAACGTCGATTGTGGCTTGGTCTAACATCGTGAATCATCTTCCCGCCGGAACCCAAACAGCCGTCAGCACGATTAGATCGTTTCGAGGATTGGCCGCCCGCCATAGTGGCTTGCTGATGTTTCTCGTTTTGCTCCAATCTCCCGTGATGCGGGCTCGTGTCCCCATCCTTGCAGCGGAAGCCTTACACCGCCCCTTTGAGACGCCACTGCTACTGTCCAGCTTTCTCCCTGCCCCGGCCTTGCCCATTCTGGATAGTGACGAGCTGTTGCCGATTCCCCCCAGTTGGCGACCGTCCTATATCCCCCTGTTTGAAACTGCGCTCGCCGATCCGTCGAATTACGACCAGCGGGCAACGGTTGACGCTCAGGGTAATCCCGTGCCGAACTATGAGCTGTTAGTGGTGTTGCATGAGACGGTCGGGTCGGCGGATAGTGCCTTGGCTTTATTTCAGAACTATCACCCCAATGATGCCGATCAGGTGAGTTACCACGCCATCATTCGGCGCAATGGCACGATCGTCTACATTGTCCCGAAAAACCTACGGGCGTTTGGAGCGGGAAACTCGGCGTTTATTACCACGAGCGGCCAAGTTGAAACGGTACAAACCAACCCGAATTTAGCGTCATCGGTCAATAATTTTGCCTATCACATTTCCCTAGAATCGCCCTCGGATGGGTTTAATTACGATCTCAATCACAGTGGGTATACCGAATTGCAGTATCAATCCCTGGCTTGGCTAATTGATGATCTGGGGGTTTCTGAGACACGGGTGACAACCCATGCGATCGTCGATCGTGGCGGTGAACGATCCGATCCGCGTAGCTTCGATCGTGATCGGTTCCTGCGTTTACTGCGGGCGTACAGCGGCCAGAGCGCTCCTTCTGCACCTGCAACACCCGTCTTGAATCAATCCTAAGCACCGCCGATCGTCGATCGTCTCGGAAGCGGGAGAGTGTGAGCCTCTCTCTGGACTCTGAACTCAAAAATTATCGATCTCAAAACCGTGTAAAGCGCTACACTACTTTGGCTGCGGATCGCTTGCAGCCATAATTTGAAACGCAACACAACGCCTCGACTTTCATTGCTATGACTAGCCCGCTTGTTATCTCCGACGCCAGCTTTGAAACGGAAGTCCTCAAGGCCGACAAGCCGGTACTTGCTTACTTTTGGGCCACCTGGTGTGGGCCTTGCCGGTTGGTTTCGCCTTCGATCGAGGCACTGGCAGAAACCTACGCCGATCGTCTGAAGATTGTGAAACTTGAAGTCGATCCCAACCCAATTAGCGTTAAAACCTACAAAGTCGAAGGTGTACCGGCCTTACGCTTTTTTAAAGCAGGGGAGGAAGTCGAACGCAGCGAGGGCGCAATGACCAAAGACAAGATTGTCAAGCTCATTGAAGGCGTACTCGCATAGGGGCGAGAGTCGATAATTTGACGTCTTTTCCGGCTCGAATGGACACAAAAAAGTCCGGAATGGAGAGTAAAACCCGCATCAAATCAGCTCCGCATCCCTTCTGGCTGAGAAGCGTAACGAAGGGACACGGCGCTGAAGTGTGGTGACAGTGGCAACCCTCTGACACCACACCGCCATTCTGGGTGATCCCAGGCGGTGAGGTATGGCTCCTAACGACCAAACCGCAAAGCGGTCAGTTTGGCGTGAGCTTCAGGGTTAAGCTGACTGGCGAGTAAACCTTTGGCCGATCGCTTGGGAGCGGTTTTGCGCTTCCGATTGTTGCGCTGCACGATCAGTCTGACGTCCGCTTCTAACTGCTCTGCGGACATCCATTCCGCCCCATACCCGATGACGGTCAGTTGCTGCGCTCGATCGGAGGTGGCGACGATTGTGCGATCGTGGCGCAAACCCTCATAGCGTCTGCGAGCGCAAAACTTTTCGATATAGGTATCGGCTGTGCAGTCAAAATCGGTGAAATGTACAAAGCAGGATGGCGTGACCTGCTCGCGTGTGGCTCGCATATCGCGAAATTGAGCATCAAACACAATATGAGTTTGAATGCCTTTTAACGAGGTGTAGTTAACGAGTTGTTCGGTGAGCGATCGGCGTGCGTCTTCGTAACCGTGTAGATCACGAACCTGACGTAGATTAGTCCAACGACCGATCGTGTTGTAGCCGTCTACCAGTAAGACAGCAGGATAGGATGAAGATGACATGGGTGTGAGTCAAGCGATTGGCTTCCAGTAATGGCGAACTGCACTTGCTCAATCCGGTGAATGATAAGCAAGATGACAGTATGTGACTCATTTTGACACTCCCAGGTCTAAAGGCACAGGGATTCACCTGACCGCTCCGATCGGTCGCCGACGTCTGGCAACTCCGATCGAACCGCATAACGTCAGTTGAATGACGGCTTGATGACAGCTCGACCGGTGATACTGTCGTCGCCCGGAACCCGCGTCCGTTCGGATTCGAGCTCACGCATCGCAGTGCTTACGTCTGTCCCTGGAGAAAACGCAACTTGAGGCGTTCTGGATCACCCCGATCGATCGTCTGGCCACTTTCGAGTAAAAAGGCTCCGTTGCAGTAGTTGAGTTCGTCCAGTCGATGGGTGACCCAGAGAGCCGTCATGCCACGATCGCGCACAATGTCACGCACCCGCTCCACTAGGTCGATTTGACTCTCAGGATCGAGCAACGCTGTCGGCTCATCAAGCAGCAGCACGTCACAATGCTGAGCGATCGCCCCGGCGATCGCCACCCGCTGTTTTTGCCCACCGCTCAGGGCATAGATGGGCCGCTCGATGAGATGGGCCAGATTAACCAAGGTCAGTGCATCTTCGACGCGATCGCGCACCTCCCGATAGGATAATCCTTGCTCCACCAAACCAAAGGCGACATCAGCGCCAACGGTCGGCATCACCAGTTGGTGATCCGGATTTTGAAACACAAATCCAACCCGACCCGCAACCTGAGCCGCCTCACGATCGGCGAGGGGCAGCAAGCCCGCCAGCAGACGTAACAGTGTGGATTTACCACAGCCATTCGTACCGAGCAGCATCCAAAATTCACCGCGCGGCACATCCAGCGAGCAGCGATCGAGCACGGTTTTACCGTTCGGCCATTGGAAATTGAGATCGCGAACTGTAATCGCCGGGGAGACCGAAGTCGTCATCTCACGCTTATTCGTCACCAGCCACGATCGAGAAAAACCCTGTACGCTTGCCATCGCCAGCACCCGCCGACTTTTGGGAAAGCTGCACTGCTGACAGCTCACTGGTCACAATGGCCACTTGTTTTTCCGTCTTGCCTTCACAGGTCAATACGAGTAACTTCGGCTCACCGGACTCGATCGCGCTTTGAATCTGTGCAAATACAGCCTTGGCGTCCTCTTCCGATTTCCGTTGAATCGATAGTGGTACGGGAGTGGACTTAACGATCAAATCGATATCGTACATCGCGAGAAATTTACCTGAATTGTGTAGAACCGAATGGTCGCAACGGGGATCAGCAACGTTGGGCCGTGTCCGGAAGGGGATCACCCAGCGTCAGCCCTGCATGATAACCCCACAGGACAACCCCACTAATGTACCAACTTCTTTTCCCAGCGGTGAGAGAGATTCCGGATTGACATCCTCCCCG
>RDYZ01000199.1 GCA_004293855.1 Oscillatoriales cyanobacterium
GGTCTTGTCATAATTGCGAAATATAGCAACAAAACATCATAGTAATTTAGTGATTGGATGCCGTTATTTTGTGATCTACCCTCTACCAACCTTGTTCGATCCAGAGGACGGTTAAACCCATTTTTTTGATACCTTTGATTGGAGGGTGCGATCGCGGCCCATCCTAGCGGCGATCGGCTAATATCACCAATGTTCAGGGTTCCCCACTTGAACCCGGTTCTCGCAAAGTAACGTTTGCTGAAAGTCACTTGAAGTCTTGCAAAGGCTTCAGCTAACGTTGCTCAATTCTATGGGCATCCAATCAGGCCAAATCCAATGATGAATTCTGTTTCTTGGCTATTGACTCTACCCCGGTTGAGCCTAGTATTCCTATTGGATGGCAAACCGTGGGGAACACTGAAGATCCACCGATCGCTGACCACGATGGCGGGTTTCAGTGGGGTGATGCTGGGTGGGTTTGGCGCGATCGCACCGATGGCGATCGCGCAGGTTATCCCCAGTTCCAATCAAACTCAGGTGAGCCCCCACCCGGAAACAGGAACCAACTTTCGGATCACAGGCGGGGCGGTATCCCGTGATGGTGCGAACCTCTTTCATGATTTTCAAACCTTTGATCTCGATCCGGGTGAGGTGGCCGATTTTGTAACGGCCTCTTCGATCGATCAGATTCTCGCGACCATTAGTGGTGGCAATCCGTCACGGATTGATGGGCTGTTGCGTGTGACGGGTTCGCAGGCGGATTTGTATTTGCTCAATCCCGCAGGGTTGATTTTTGGGGAACAGGCGCGGCTGGATGTACCGGGATCGTTTTGGGCGATGACGGCGGATCGGGTGGCCTTTGGCGATCGCGATCTCAATGTTTTTAGCCGCAACGATTACGCCTCACTCATCGGTACACCAACCGGTTTTGGGTTTAGCGCGATCGCACCGGCTGCGATCGCCAATTTCGCGACCCTAGAAACCCCAGGCGGTGGTGTGGGATTGGTCGGCGGCACAGTCGCCAGCAGCGGTAACCTAACGGCTGCGGATGCCGTGCAGATCGTGACCGTTCCCGGTTCGCACTGGCTCCGGCTCGATGTTCCCGGTCAAATTTTGGGGCTGGAGTTTGATCCAATGGCGATCGAAGCGCTAGCGAATGGGAATACGGCGATCACTCCGCGATCACTCAGTGACCTCTTGGTCGGCACGATGACCACCGCGAGTCAAATGGTGGTGGCCGCAGATGGGACGGTGTCCCTCACTGGGGCGAATGACGGGGAAACCTTAGCGGTCAAGGCGGGGGATGTGGCGATCGCCGCCAGTCGCATCACGGCGGACTCGGTGCAGCTTAACGCCGATCGGAACCTGATCGCCACCACCACCGCAATCAATGCTGCAACCACCGCCGCCCTAGTCGCCCGCGAGGCCACCACCCTGCGGGATAGCCCCACCACACCGTTTCGTCTAACCAGCGGGAATAGTACGCTGATCCAAGGCGATCGTGACGTTGATATTTTTACGCTCAACTTTGTGGAACCGGCGTTTCAGGTTGGCGGCAATTTATTTCTGGTCAGTAACGGTGAAATTTCCGGCGATGCGCGTTTTGTTAGTGGCGGATTGATCGCCTTTCTCGACACAGACGGAATGCCGGGAACCTTTATCAGTCGCTTTGACCCGATTTTACGAGCGACGGGAGATGTGTTTTTTGACACCTACTCCGGCGCCTCGCTCAAACTGGAAACCGGGGGCGGCATTGTTGGCAGTAGCATCATCATTGATCGCCCCGATCTCAGACTGGTCAATGATCCAGACCCAGATGCGGCGTTGCTCTCGTCTGCACCCACTCTGATTTTGCGAGCCGAAACGAGCCTATCGGGAAGCGCCACCAATCTCGACCTGCTGCAATTTGGCTTTTCCCCCGGTCGCAGCGCCCTCACGGAGGGGATTTCCATCGGTTCGATCTCGACGGCGAGCGGCCCCGTTCTGATTTCAGCAGTCAATGATATTACCCTGGGTCTGATTAATACGAATGGTGGTGAGGTGGAGGTGGTGAGCCAATCCGGAGGATTATTCCTACCGGAGGGGATTGATACGAGCAACACCAGCACGAGCAGCAGCATCGGCGGGGATGTTCGGCTGCGTGCCCGTGGCGATCTGCTCGACCTCGGTGCGATCGTGACCCGTGGGCAACTTCAGGGCGGGGATGTGACGATCTCTTCAACGGAGGGTTTGCTTAGCTTTAACACCATTGGTACTGCAATTACGACCGAAGCCAGCACGGGCGCGGGTGGCAATGTCACCCTCGATTTTGCCGATCGTCTGACGGTTCCAGCCATCATTACCCGAGGTCAAACAGCGGGGGGGGATATCACCCTAACGGCTGATCAGGTCATCTTTGACACCACCACGCCCTTACCCCAACTGGATGCGAGCAGTGGTCAAGGTACGGGCGGAACCGTCACCATCACGGCCACTGGGGTGAGCGTAACCTCCAGCCCAAGCAGTACAACGAACCCCCTGATTCGATCCAGTGGCAACCAACAGGGGGGAACGATCGCGATTCAAAGCAGTCGCGGTCTCGATCTCGGCAATACGCCACTGGAGGTAACCTCGACGACGGGTACGGGTGGTGTGATCAACCTCGATCTTGGTTTTACCGATGGTGCCGAACCGATTCGGATCGGTGAGTTGCGGGCATCGGGTGCAACGGGGGGTCAAGTGACGATCGACCTGGCGACGGGGAATCTGGATCTAGATACGGGCAATCCCAGTGGTTTGACGATCGATGTACGCGGTTTAAGTGGTGTGGGCGGCTCGGTTAACCTCAATGCTCCCGAAAATATTGCTGTGGATACGATCCTGGCCACAGGGACAGCGGGCGGTGGGCGTGTCGCGATCACATCGAATGTGGGGCGCTACACCGGTGATACCATCAATGCCAGTGCAACCACCAGTGGAGCCGGTGGATCGATCACCATTAATGTTGGGTTTGGGATTGAGCTGCTCGGTGATCTGATCGCCGATGGCATCTCAAGCGGCGGTACGATTACCCTGAATAGTCTTGGCGCGATCGAAGCCCAGCGCCTTTCGGCCCAAGCCAGCGCCAACGGTAGCGGCAGCGGTGGTCAGGTTCGTTTAAGCAACCAAACCGACATTACCGCCAGTTCGATTAACGTGCAGGGAGGCGGGAATGGCCCAGGGGGCAGTGTGGTGATTGATTCGTCAACGCTTCAGTTGTTTGGTGTTTTCACCGATCGTCAGGGTCAAACCGCCAGTATTAGCGCGGGGGGTGGTGCGGGCTCTGGCTCGATTCAGATTGATAATGAGGCGATTACGAATGGTGTCCCCTTGACGATCGGTAGCCTCAGCCGTGGCAACGGATCGGCGGGTGTCCTCACAACGGGAAGCGATACCCTAACCCTAGGGACAGTTATCTCCGAGCCGCTCCTACTGGGCACGATTCGGATTAACCAACCCACGCCCGAACCGACCCCAACCCCGACCCCAACCCCAACCCCGACACCAACACCAACACCAAGCCCGACCCCGACCCCGAGCCCGACACCGACCCCAACCCCAAGCCCGACCCCGACCCCAACACCAAGCCCGACCCCGACACCAACCCCAAGCCCGACCCCAAGTCCAACGCCAACACCCGACTCCAGAACGGAGACAGAGAACCAACAAATTGCCACCGACCTCGCACCATCGAAACCTGGTAATACCCTACCGCC
>RDYZ01000200.1 GCA_004293855.1 Oscillatoriales cyanobacterium
AGCTCGTAACAAATATTCATAGAATTTCAATTACGCCCTCATGCCACCTATTTTTCGTCGCATCTCCCTCGGTAGCACCGCCTTTTACCTCGGCCTTGTCCTGACCACGATCGGTTTTTGGGCTTACTTCACCGATCGCCCCACCCTCAACCTCGCAGGCTTTTTCTACGGTATCCCCATCCTGCTGATCGGCATCGCCCTCCGCACCGCTCAACTCAAGCCCGTCCCCTACTCCGAACCCACCACCGACGAAGTGGCCGCCGCCCGCGAACTCTACGCCACCGATAACCAAAAACAAATTCGTAAAGACATGCTGGGCTATCGCTACGCCGAGAAAGCCCACCTCGGCGAATCCCTCGAAGCCCTCGGCCTTGCTCCCACCGACGAAGAACGCCCACTCATCACCGCTCTCCGCGAAACCCTCACCGATGGAGCCTATACCCTGGTGATCGAGTTTGATTCGCCAATGATCGACCTCGAAAAATGGCAGAGCAAACAGAAAAAAATGGTGGAATTTTTCGGCCCCGATATTCGGGTGGAAATCGAGCAGCCGGAGGAGGAATACATCGATTTATTGCTGATCTCGACTCGCCACGCCGACAGCACCACCAGCTCAGAAGCCGAATCGTCTTCCCAGGCCGCCTAGGCGATCGACCCCCCCATGATCGGCTCCGATCGCCGATCTCGGGTAACGCTTGGGTTTAGCCTGTGCAACGCGGCTCGCCATCAAGCCGGATCAAGCCGGATCATGTCGGCTGTCAATCGGGTGCATTTTTATCGAGGCGGACGGCGTACCACTGCATGAAATCGCCGGTGTCAAAGGTTAATTCGCAGGTCGTGTCGATTAGCAGACGCACCCGATCGGCGATCGCCTCCACCTGCTGCACCGGGCGCGGTAAATCCTCCGGCGGAAACGTGGTCAAAATCTCCGCGAGCTTGGCTTCTAGCTCCGCTGCGGTCAGGATTTCTTCCGGCTCACTGCCCGTCAGGACGACAAAATAGCTTTCGGAATAGAGCTGTGTGGCGGACGCATCGGAGGACGTGTCCACCTCAGACGGCGAGGGCGAATCGAACGGGGTTTGAGTCATGAATGCAAGGACTTCGTGTCGTAATGTAAACTACTGTTAACAATATGAGCGGTTCCGAGATGTTCTAGGCTCGATCGCTCCTCCGACCTTTCGATCGCAGATATGCCTAACGCTATGCAACATTCCGCGTCTTCCTTTTCCCTACGCACGCTAGTGTCGCGCGTGTTGGCGGTCAGCCTTGCTGCGATCGCCTGGTTTTCTGCCGCTCCAGCTCAGGCGTTCGACAATCCCGAACTGCTGCCCGAGGTTGAAACCGAAATCGTGGATCTCGCTAATATCCTAACGTCGAGCCAAGAGGATTTCTTAACCGAACGCTTAGAGCAGGTCGAGGAGGAAACGGGATTTAAGCTCAGAGTGCTGACCCAGTTCGATCGGACACCGGGACGGGCGGTCATTAACTATTGGGGTTTAGACGATAAAAGTGTGTTGCTCGTCGCTGACCAGCGGGGCGGCAACCTGTTGGCGTTTAGCGTGGGCGATGAGCTGTACGAACTGATGCCGCGTACATTTTGGATCGAGCTACAAACGCGCTTCGGCAATCAATTTTTTGTCCGTGATAACGGCGAAGATCAGTCAATTCTGCAAGCCCTGAAATCCGTGGAAGGTTGCATTCGTGACGGCGGCTGTAGCGTTGTCCCCGGTTTGCCGCGTGAGCAATGGATTTTGACCCTAATCACCTCGGCATTGGGCGGCGTGATTTGTGGCTTTGCGGCTCAACCGCGCGATGGTCAAACCTTTGCATGGCAGTGGGCGCTAATTTTCTCGCCGCTGTGGGGCATTCTCTTCTTTGCCTTTGGCATTGGCCCGGTCGTGACCCGAACCTCGGAAGCGTTGCCGCTGGTGCGTAACATCCTTGGGTTTGCCCTGGGTTTAATCGTGGCTTACTTAACGCCATTCCTGAATCAATCGCCGACTTCGGAAACCTAAATCGTGTGAGCGGATCGGTGAGCTGAGCGGGTTTGATCAATACGCTGATCGGTGCGTCGAACCGAGGCTGATTAACCCCTTAAAACAACTGCCAATCCTTAGAACGCAGGCGTTTGATTTGGGCGATACGGCGGGTGAAATAGGTATCGTCCAGGCGGCTATAGTTGTGAACCCGTGCTGCATTGACCGCGATCGCCCAGGACCAAAAGTGAGCGGTGAGCGTGAGCGCTTGCAGGGCATCTATTTCAAAGGGCTCGATCGGCTCGATCGACTGATACCCACCTAAAAACGCCTCACGGACTTTGAGACTGATGCCCGTTCGCAGCGACACGTTAAGAAACTTCGCCAGATCAAAGGCTCGCCACCCATAGCCGCACTGATCAAAATCGAACATCGTAATCAAACCCTCATCGGTAAAGTGGGCGTTACCGCTGTGGGGATCGCCCCAGCAAATCGTCCAGTACGGGCGATCGGTCGGTAGATGCATTAAGCTCGATCGCAAATCATTCACCACGCCATACACGTAGTCACAATCCTCGGGATTGCGTTGCAAAAAAGGCGCGATCGTGTCGAGGGAGCGATCGAGCAAATATTCCAGCGTCAGATCGTCCCGCTGTACCGTCGCCTGAAACTCATGGGAGACGCGATGCACCCGGGCAAGCGCAGTGCCGAGCCGCCAACTTTGCGCCGTGGACAGATCGCCGAGGGGAATTTCACCCGGCGCGTAGATGAACAATGCCGCCGCGCGGATGCCCTCTGGAGCCTGAATTTCGATCGCCAAGCGCCCGTCATGGGTTCGCAGCGGATAGGCTACAGGAACCTCGCGATCGTGGAGAAAATCGAGAAACTCCAGCTCGAAAATCACATCCTCCAAACTGCGCCAGTGGCGATGTGCCACCCGCAGGACGTAATCCCCCCCCAGCGTATTCACTAAATACACATCGCTCAAACCACGATGCCAAAAGTGACAGCGGGTGACCGTTGGGATGTCGTACTGACTCAAAACACGATCGACGAGAGCATCACTCACGAGGGTCGAGTACATGGTGGGGAACACGTCTCGATCGGTGGCTTCGGAGGTGGTACGGCTTAGGGATGTCACAGATTTCGCGAGGG
Source organism: Oscillatoriales cyanobacterium (assembly GCA_004293855.1). Taxonomy (GTDB): domain Bacteria; phylum Cyanobacteriota; class Cyanobacteriia; order Cyanobacteriales; family Geitlerinemataceae; genus RDYZ01. The sequence continues at coordinate 3,132 of RDYZ01000200.1, forward strand.
GCAGGGAGGGCGTTTGGCATTAACCTTGCACGCTCTCACATCTCAGCAATCCCGATCCGTATCCTAAGATGCGTTTTGGCTGAATCCGCGATTTCTGCGATCGCGATTCGTGCTTGTATCGGCTGTGTGTCTGCATCTGTGGCGTGTGGTGCTGACGTTTGCAGCACTGACGCAATCAGGTGCAAGACCTCTGAAGTCTCCAGGTCACTGTTGAGGCTTGGCCTGCATTAGACATTAGCTCAAACCTCCGAGGGTTTAACCGTACTTTACTCCTCCCTACCGTGCTGTGAAGCGTTCTTCTCGATCGAAACTTGCTGCGAACCAGACGAAGCGACTGACCTTAGCCGGTGATGTGCGATCGCTACGCCGATCGCTCCTCGACTGGTACGCTCACCAAGGCCGCGACCTCCCCTGGCGACGCAACCGCGATCCCTACGCCGTTTGGATCTCGGAAATCATGCTGCAACAAACCCAGGTCAAAACCGCATGGCCGTACTTTGAACGCTGGCTGCTGCGATTTCCC
>RDYZ01000201.1 GCA_004293855.1 Oscillatoriales cyanobacterium
CAATCACGGCCCGATCGAGGCAGGACACGCAACCGGTTTTGAACCATGCTGATATTGCGCGACCCTTTCCCCTCCTGGCGGAAGACCCATCGACGATCCAACCCCGCCCAGAGGTCTCGATCTCAAGGCTGGCGATCAGCCAGTATCCTCGCGGCCTGGTTGACCTTGGCCTGTCAGCCGACCACGCCATCCGACCCGGTTCCCGATCGGACCGCCTCGATCGAACCACTTCCCCAAGATCCCGACATTCGCGTCTACTTTAACCACAACGAAGCCCAACGCTATACCGATCCCTACCGTCAGATCGAACGCCCCGGCGACGACCTCGAAGCGGAAATTATCACCGCGATCGCCAGTGCCAAAACCCAGATCAATCTAGCGGTGCAAGAATTTCGTTTGCCTAAGATTGCAGCGGCCTTAATTGAACGTCAGCAAGCGGGCGTCAAGGTGCGGGTCGTGATCGAAAATTCCTACAATCAGTCGTGGTCTGACCTGACAACGCGCAAAGCCCAGCTTGATGATCGCGCCCGATCGCGCTACGACGACCTCACCCAGCTCATCGATCAGGATGGAGATGGCAACATAACCCCCACCGAACTGGGGCAGCGTGACGCGATCGCCATGCTGCGATCGGCTGGAATTCCGCTGATTGACGACACGGCTGACGGCTCCAAAGGGAGCGGCCTGATGCACCATAAGTTTGTCTCGATCGATGGTCAGCGGGCGATCATTACCTCCGCCAATTTCACCTCCTCAGATATTCATGGTGATATCTCCGATCCGAGCAGTCGCGGTAATGCCAATAACTTACTGGCGATCGAAAATTCGGAGCTGGCCGCCTTGCTCGATCGCGAGTTTGCCCAACTGTGGGGCGACGGGGTGGGTCAATCCGAGGATAGTCGCTTTGGGGTAAAAAAAGAGGAACGGGCGATCGCTAATCTGACGATCGGCAAATCACTGGTATCCGTACGATTTTCACCATCCTCCAGCCGCATTCCCCTGGCCGCCACCACCAACGGCCTGATCGTCGCTGCCATTGGCCGTGCCACCCGCAGTGCCGATCTGGCGTTGTTCGTCTTTTCATCCCAGGAAATAGCCGATGCCCTCCAAGTGCGTCAGGCGGCGGGAGTCGAAGTTCGCGCCTTGATTGATCCACAATTTGCCTTTCGGGATTACTCCGAAGCCTTGGATCTGGCGGGTGTCGCCCTGCCCAATCCAGCCTGTGAGGTAGAGCCGGGAAATGCGCCTTGGTCTTCGCCGATCGCCAGTGTGGGAATGCCCGATCTCACACCGGGCGACGTCCTGCACCACAAATTCGCCACGATCGACGATCGGCTTGTACTCACCGGTTCCCATAACTGGTCCGAGGCCGCGAACCGCAATAATGATGAATTGCTCCTTGTGATCCAAAATCCAATCATCGCCGCCCATTTTGAACGGGAATTTGAACGGCTGTATCGCACCGCACGGCTCGGATTACCGGAACGTATCGCCGAAAAAGTTGCCAGCAGCGCCAAGTCTTGCCCCTCAGTACCAGTCGAAAATAAAGCTCAAAGCAGATAGCACCAACGTCTATCGTCAATTTAGCTCAAACAACAGTAAGTCAAAGGTTCTCACCTCTCATTCCTACGCAGAGCGTGGGAACGAGGAAAACAATCGCTCTCTTGCTTTCTGACCATTACTCTGCATCTCTAGCAACTTGGGAATTTCAGCACCTTGATCGAGAATTGCGATCAACAAGATTTTCTGTAAATCCTCTCCTTTCGTGCGGGAGTTTGCTGCGAAGAGAGCCTCAAAGCCTGAAAAAAGACAACTTGAGAATTGCTGTCTAACCGTAAGAAGCTGTTTCTAAACTATTTTGCACCCCTCGATTTATACGGATTTCAGCGTTTTTTGACTAGAGCAGAAAATTCTATACTGGGCAAGGGTTTAAACAATCTTTAGAAACAGCTTCTAAAAGCTGAGCATCTCAAAGCAGAAGAAAGATATAATCTACCGTAGGTTTCAGTTATTGGATAAGACGTAAATGAGTTTTGATGAAAGAATCGCCGTATTGGTTCAACGAATTCCGAGTTTGGTAGATCACTTAGAAACAGAAGAAGCAACAAAAAATGCGCTAGTTCTTCCGTTCATTGCAGCTTTAGGATATGACATTTTCAATCCTCAAGAAGTCGTTCCAGAATTTACCGCTGACGTCGGAACCAAGAAAGGCGAAAAAGTCGATTACGCAATCTTACAAGACTCGGAGGTTACACTGATTTTTGAGTGTAAGAAATTTGGAACTAATTTATCGATCGAAAATGTTTCACAGCTTTACCGTTATTTCTCGGTAACAAAAGCTCGAATTGCAGTCTTGACCGATGGTGTTCAGTATCAGTTCTTTTCCGATCTTGATGCACCGAACAAAATGGATGAAAAGCCTTTTCTCGAGCTGGACTTGGGAGAGCCACGCAAGAATGCACTTCAGGAAGTTAAAAAATTAGCGAGGGATGATTTTGATCTTGAAAAAATACTCAGCACAGCCAATGATCTCAAATACACATCTGAAATTCAAAAGGTGTTTGCAGCTCAATTTGAAGCACCGGATGAAGAATTTGTTCGCTTTTTCTTTGCAAGAGTGAGCCCAAATAGTAAGTTCATCAACTCAGCCAAGGAACAGTTTACAGGCTTTGTCTCTAAAGCATTCCAGCAATTTGTCAGTGAAAAAGTGAGTGGTCGCCTGAAGACCGCCCTACAAAGTGAAGCCGTAGAAGTCCAGATCAAGCATTCTAATCCAGAGGAGCAAGAGGCAGAAGATCTCAACTTGGATGGAATCATTACAACAGAGGAAGAGCTAGAAGGTTATCGAATTATCCGAGCGATCGTCTGTAAAAGCGTCGATCCGAATCGAGTAACTCATCGAGATACAAAAACGTATATGGGGATTTTATTAGATGACAATAATCGAAAACCTATTTGCCGTTTGTGGTTTAATACGCGCCAAAAATATATTGGTATTTTCGACGAGAGCAAGAAGGAAACACGAAAGCCGATTGACGATTTATCCCAAATCTATCAATTTTCGGAGGAACTTAACACAACCGTTCTTAACTACATATCATCGAACTAAACTTGTCACAAAGTTAAATCTACGCAACGTTTTGAGTAGGGTGGGCATCGCCAACCATTAATACAGGTTAGAACAGCCCACCCTACGCAGAGATTAGACGAAATAATCCTGAAGTGCCTTCACTTCCAGCGGGTGCTCCTGAAGCGCACGAATCGCCGCAGCGGTCGCACGAGCACCGGCCAAAGTCGTGACGATCGGGATTTTATACCCCAACGCCGTACGACGGATCGATTGACCCTCCGCTTGGCCATCCTCACCGGACGGTGTGTTGATAATCAACTGCACGCGCTGGTTTTTGACCACATCCAACACGTTCGGGCGACCTTCGGAAATCTTCAGCACTGCTTCGAGATCACTGCTGACGCCAGCGGATTTGAGGAATTTGTAGGTTCCGTAGGTGGCGAGAATCTTAAAGCCGAGGCTTTGCAATTCCTTGACGATCGGCACGACCGCTTCTTTATCGCGATCGATCACCGAGACAAAGGCCGTACCGCTGAGGGGCAAGACTTCGCCCGCGCCGCTTTCCGCCTTCGCGAACGACTT
>RDYZ01000202.1 GCA_004293855.1 Oscillatoriales cyanobacterium
TCTCCCATGACGGTGCAGTCCTATGCTCCTCTGGTGGCCTGTATCGACGATAGCGTTGAGATTTGCCATCAGATGCAGCACCTCGTGACCGAGGCGGGGTATCGATGTTTAACGATTACCGATCCACTGCAAGCGGTTTCGCAATTAATCGAGCATCAGCCTCAGTTTATTTTGCTGGATCTGGTGATGCCGGTGATTGGGGGGTATGAGCTATGCAAGCAACTGCGACGGGTGAAGATGTTTGAGACGATCCCGATCGTGGTGTTGACCAGTCGGAGTGACACGATCGCGCGGCTCCGATCCACCATGGTGGGGGCAACGGGTTTCCTGAGCAAACCTTTGAATCCGGAGACTGTACTGGGTCTTTTAGATCATCATTTTGAGTACGACATCGCCGATCGCAGCCTCACGGCCTTAGCCCCCGATCGCGCCAATCGCCCCCAGGATGCAATGTCAGCCTAAACCCATGTGGCCTAGGCTCTCAGAATCTTAGACACCGGCGCGGTTGTAGCCTGACCACTAGCGAGGGGGTGGGGTGGGCGGTGTGCCGATCGCCGGACGACGCATCAGCAGGGTTTGCCATTGACCGATCGCCTCAGCCGTCCACAGCCAGTTTTGGGCCAGTTGGGGCGGTTGGAGGGTGAGGGCATCCTGGGTGAGCAGAGCATCGCGCAGGGCGATCGCGGCGTCACTGCGATCGCGTTGATCCAAAGTAAGCGCAAGACCGGCTTTCAGGGAGAGGTCAACGGTTTGGCGATCGAGACTCGAACCGGCAACACTGAGCTGGGCCGCTGTGGTGGGAGAGTCTACGAGGGCGATCGCCTCACGCCAGACGCGATCAGCATCCTCAAGGCGATCGTCGGCGTAATACGCCCACCCCAAGGCCGTGCGATACAACAGATTGTCGGGCTGACGTTCCACCGCTGCCATCCAGTAACGCCACGCATCATCGTAACTGGCCTCTAATTGACCGGCAACGCGCGTTTGCCACGCCCAGCGACCTTTGAGAAATTGCACATCACCGCGATCAATCGCCTCTACCGGGATCAGCGCCAATAACGAACCGGCACGATCCACCGCTCCCAGATCGAGGAGTTGCTCAACGATCGGGAGAGCGGTCATCCAGTCACCACGGGCGATCGCAGTGCTGGCCTCCGTCACCCGAGCCTCCAGATTGACCGTAGTGGTGGGCAGAGGCTGAATGCCGTTCGGGGCGGTCTCGCCGTTGATCCAGGGATCGCGAGTGGTGGACTGGAAGTGTTGCCACCAACTCACCCCGAGAATAACCAAGAGAATGCTAGTGCCGAGAATGAACGGGGGAACGAGGCGAAACCACGGACGATCGGTGCGGTTTAAACCAGGGGTTGCAGGGTAATGAACCGCTGGCAGGGCGGGATTGGTGGCGGTGACACCGGAGTTGCGGGATGCGGTGGATGGGGTCTGGGTTGGGACATCCTGGCGATCGGTGGTGTTAGGTGTCGATCGGCTGGAATCTGGGGGGGTGATCGTCTCGTCGATCACCTCATCAATGGGTAATGGGATCGAATGGTCAGTTAAGCCATCAAGCAGTTGATCATCGGGCAACAGATCGGGCAGTAAATCCTGACCAATACGGGGATCAGCCCCTGAAACTCCAGCCTGCGATCGTCCTGAGGACTCCGACGGCGACACACTCCCCTGACGACCCGGCCCCACCGTGGTGGGTGTCTCCGTGTCTAGATTCGCCCCCATCTCCGCAGTGTGGGACTCACCCTGATCGAGCGGGGTCAGCTCTGGGAAGGCGTGATCCGGCAACGCTTGCCAGGTTGCCGATTCGCGCGGTGCAGCTCGCATGAGATGTCCATCGAATTCTGGATGCAGATAAAACACCGGGAGCGCCCAATACAATTGCCGCGATCCAAAACTCGAAATTAATCCCTGGCGGGCTCGGCTTAAGCTGAGATCGATCGCCACGCCCTGGCTTAGATTGCGATAAAACAACCGGGTTAAGCTGAGGGCCACATCATCGGGAATCCGCTCCGCCATCGCCAACACCGCCGGGATACGCCGATCGATCGACGCTTCGGCCAAATTGCTAGCACCGTCGAGGGTGGCATCCGGATCACGATGGGCTCCACGACAGGAGTTAAAGATCGCGAGGCGAATACCGTTATTACTTAACAGTCCCGCCAGATCTTCGCCCGATAACATTTCGGTCAAGCCGGTTTTCCCATTGACGAGCGAGACCGCGCCGCCATGCTGACCGGAAATACTGTGACCCGAGTAGTGAAAAATATGGTAGTTCCCGTGTTCCAGCGCCTGGGTCAGGGTTTGGCGATCGGGATGTTCCAGGAGCGTGATTTGCATGGCCGCTGGGGATCGCTTCAGTTCGGCGAGCAGATCCCGCGTTTCTTGGGCCAGGGCGAGTTCGGCTTGATCGTTCGGTGTCGCGATCACCATCAAAATCCGGACGGACTCATCGGCGGCGATCGCCAGCGGTAAGGGGCCGTAGAGACTGCTCGGACGGTAACGCGAAAATAGGATATTAGTCCCGGCGGCGAGGGGTTGGTCTAGGTCGTGCAGGACTTCCCAGGGGAGGCGATTGAGGGGTTCCCCTTTAATGCCCAGCCGTAGACGCAGCGGGGTTTGACGATGCTGGGCGATCGCCTGAGCCATCATCCAGCTATCCCGCAAACTATCGCAAAACAGAGCGCTGAATAGTTCTTTGCCCAGCGACACCAAATCCTGAGCCGATCGTGAGGATCGATTGGCCAACGGATCACCCTCAAGGCGTTCCCGTCCGGTCGGAGGCATCGCCGCGAACTGAGCGAAGTCGGCGGCCTCCGCCGAGTCTGAAAAATCGGTGAAGTTGGCGAAATCGGTGAAATCGTCTAGCTGGTTTAACCGGGCTAACCCGGTTAAATCATCGTGATCGTCGATCGGGATGCCATCATCGAACTGAAGCATCTGAATCAATGGGTCGTGCATGAGCGATCGCGCGTGACGCAACCACCGATCGACCGGCCACGTAACCTGTTCTTCGGCCAAGGGAACACCGGGCTCAACACGCTCAGTCCGAACCAAGTAGTCGCGATCACCCACAGGTGTGATGGAAATGTGAAATTCTTGGGTCACGGTTCCCCGAAGTCGAGCCGATCGCTCAATTAGCACCAGGTTTATTCTAGGGGCTGTCAACAATTAAGTTCCGAGCTAAGTTCCGAGCTAAGTTCCGAGCGCGGATCTCGCAAGGATCACAGTTCCTCGTTTTTGGATTGGGTCAGTCCTAGGAAAAATATCGTGAGGGCATCTTGTGGGTTTGATCCCCCCTCTATAATCAACGATAAACCATTGCTATCTACCGATGAGTCGTGCCGGTTGGTCTCCTCAATGACCCACGATTCTGGCTGCATCTCTACCGTCTCGAATCACCCGATTCGTTATCCCTATGTTTCTCGATCGACTGGTTCGACGCTGGCTACCCCTGTCGCTCAATTCGATCCTTGTGGTGCCGTTTGTCTTGCAGATTATCGGGGCTGTCAGCTTAACCGGTTGGCTGGCGTCGCGGAGTAGTCGTTATGCGGTTCGAGAAGCGATTAATGAACTAACCATTCAGGTCAACGACAAAATCGAGTCGCATATTGACTACTACCTCAA
>RDYZ01000203.1 GCA_004293855.1 Oscillatoriales cyanobacterium
ATGATCCCCATTCTGTTTAGCAGTTAGAAGATTTCCGAACTCAGATATTCCAGGACTCGCAAAAAGAGCGGCAATCTTCCGAATGCATGAGGTCGTTTATTCGAGGGTTAAGATTCCCGTGGGGATCAAGAAATATGAAAGATTGTCCGAAGGAATAAAGATGATTTTAAATCTATGGTAAATCTTAAGTAATGAGTTCACTTTATAAAGTGAATTACGATACAAGAGATCTCCGGTGCTTGTGTCGTAGGCGATCCCCGTTTATTTCAGCCTGTAACAGAATCTCCCACTCAGTACCAAGGCAACATCCTTGGGATTTTCAAAAAAGGCTGCCCTCGCCTTGAACAATGATAGGGGCAAGTAAAAAGCCTGCGACAGATTAGACACCATTCATGCTAGGAAGCAACAATATTATGAACTGTCAACATTCCGTTGCCTGCCCCAATTGTGGCCGTCAAGCCCAACGAATTTTTGTGCGTGACAGTCAGGTTGTACGCACTCAATGTTCATCCTGTGATTATCTACTTATCTTGAGTTCAGAAACGGGTCGAGTGCTGGAAGCCTATTCCCCCGGTATTTCTGTACACACACTGAGACAAAACGTTACATGCTCTTGAGGCGTGTCTTCCACGATCGAAGAGACCAGATGGGTTCCGAGATCGAGCCTGCTTGCAAGACTTCGGGGTTAGAAGTTGGGGTCAGTCCGTTTTGCGGGTGTCTGGAATCTTGACGGGGCCTCGGGGAATTCTGGGTCTGCTGTGTAACGTCTCGCGATCGTGGATGATTTTGGCAGGGTGCTCGGTTTGAACCCACGATCGCGCCCGTTTCCCCCACACATTAGCCACACCTAAATTTTGATGGGACAGACAACACGGCGACGGGTTCTCTGAAGTCCCGCTCATCTGCAATATTCCAGTTTGTGTGAGGTGAGCACAGTATTGTTTTAGAATGAACAGCGCTTTGATCAGTTGACGCGGCGAAGAGTTGAGTGCTGATTGATTCGTGATCTATTTTTGACGTTCTTTGATAAGGAGTGATCGTGAAACAACGCGGTGTAACAGTCTGGTTTACAGGGCTGAGTGGAGCAGGTAAAACAACGATCAGTCAAGCTGTCTCGCAGCGTCTCGTGGATGCGGGCTGCAAGCTAGAAATTCTAGATGGCGATATCGTTCGGACGAATCTGACGAAAGGACTGGGCTTTAGTAAGGAAGACCGCGATGAAAATGTTCGTCGTATTGGCTTTGTCTCCCATTTGCTAACGCGCAATGGGGTTATTGTCCTCGTTTCCGCGATTTCACCGTATCGCAACATTCGCCATGAAGTGCGCGAGCGGATCGGGGATTTTGTGGAGGTGTTTGTCAATGCACCGCTCCATGTCTGCGAAGAGCGTGACGTCAAAGGTCTGTACAAGAAAGCTCGATCGGGCGAAATTCCTCAGTTTACCGGGGTGAGTGATCCCTATGAGGAGCCGGAAAATCCAGAGATTGAGTGCCGTACGGATCTTGAATCTCACGAGGAAAGTGTTAATAAGGTCATCGATACCTTAAAGCAGTTGGGTTATTTAGAAGACGAATAAAACGCTGTTTCTAAGGTCTCAACCTATCCCGCCCCATTCAGGGTTTATTGAAAATGCGAATTGTGAATCCGGCGCGAAAATGGTCACCCACTTTTGCGCCGGATTCACAATTGTTCAAATCACAAAAGTCGCTATCTGCGACTTTTTTTGTGGCAAGACTGACGGGCATACCGTGCATTCGGGTTAATGGGCTTACCGGCTGGGGTGGGTTGTCGGAATAATACGATCGTCACGGGCCAGCAGTGCGGTTGCTTGGTCGGCGGGTATGGGTTTGGAAAATAAAAAGCCTTGGCCGAATTCACAGCCGAGGTTTTGCAGCCAGAGGAGTTCTGCTTGGGTGGAAACGCCCTCGGCGATCGCCCCGAGATCGAGCAGATTACTCAGAGCAATGATCGATTCTGCGACCACTTGGTTTCGGGTATCCGCAGCGGCATTACTCACGAATGCCCGATCGATTTTGAGTGTATCGACGGGAAATTGATGGAGATAACTCAGGGATGAATACCCAGTCCCGAAGTCATCAATGCTGAGATGAACACCTCGGGTGTGGATGGCTTCGAGCAAACGACAGGTTGTTTCCACATCTTGGATGAGCATACTTTCCGTTAGCTCCAGGGTTAGGGTTTCCTGGACGATCGCGTGTTGGTCCAGACAACGATCGAGATGGCTGAGGAGATCGATCTGAAGCTGCTGAACGGAAAGATTGACGCTCATGCGGAGCGATCGCTGGGGAAATTGAGCTTGCCAATCCGCCAGTTGCTGTACCGCTTGGTTGAGTACCCAGGTGCCAATTTCAACAATATGTCCCGTCTCTTCGGCAATGGAAATAAATTCGAGGGGAGAGACAAACCCGCGTTGGGGGTGTTGCCAGCGAATCAACGCCTCAAACCCTTGAATTTTTAAAGTTTGTAAATCAACGATCGGCTGGTAGTAGAGTACAAATTCCTGGCGTTCGAGGGCGTGCCGCAGATCGTCCTCGATGTCGAGGCGTTCCATGGCCTGTTGGTGCATGGCGGGGTCAAACAGGGCGTAGCGTCCGCGTCCGGAACGTTTGGCGCGGTACATGGCGAGGTCGGCATCGCGCAGTACGGATTCAGTACTTTGCCGATCGGCAGTACCGATAACAATGCCGATACTGGTTCCGGTGACCACATCGCGATCGCCAATGCGTAGGGGAGCTTGCAAACTCTGGACGACCCGCTCCGCCACATGGATGGCATGGTTTACGTCTCGGATCTCGTCCAACAAGATGACGAATTCATCACCGCCGAGTCGTGCCGCGACATCACCTTGACGGACAAACGATCGCAAAATATCCGCCACCACAATCAACAATTGATCGCCCACCAGGTGACCGAGGCTGTCATTGACGATTTTGAAACGATCCAGATCCAGGAACAGGAGAGCAAACGGGGTCTCCGGGTGGCGCTGAACTCGATGGATCGCCCGATCAAGCTGCTTCACTAACAAATTGCGATTGGGTAGACCGGTCAGCGCATCGTGTAATGCGTCGTATTTCAATTGATCCTCGATCGCAACGCGATCGCTGACATCCCGTGACGTGGCTTGAATATGAATCAGGTGATGGGTCTCCGGATTCACCACAGTTTTACCAACGGTTTCGAGCCAAAGATCATGACCATCCCGATGACGAATCCGATGCACAATACGCACGGGGGACAGGCCATCGAGTAAACGTTGATAAAATTCCACCTGGACATGGGTGCGATCGTCGGGGTGCAATAACTCAAACACATCACGACCAATCAGTTCCTCAGGGGTATAGCCCAAGAGCGAGAGGCTTGACGGGGTTGCATAGAGGTAGCAGCCATCGGGTTGATGGAGGCTCACCAAATCGCTCATGTTTTGGGTGACAAGACTGAGGCGTTCTTCCCGATCGCGCAAGGCCTGTTCAATGCGCTTGAGTTCTGTGATATCTCGACCCACCGACTGAATTTCGACCAACTGGCCCTGATCGTCAAAAATGCCCTCGTTGAGCCACTGCGTCCAGCCTTCACTGCCGTCTGCCCGTCGCTCCCGATTTTCGATCGTAAAGCGGGGATTTTCCGGTGTGATTTCGTGCAACCGATAAAAGGCACTGCCCTGTAAGTCGTCTGGATTGGCAAAGTCCAGCCACTTCATACCGACGATCAGCTCTAGGGAAGTACCAAGTGCTTCGCAGAGAGCCGGGTTGGCAAAGGTGATCGTGGTATCCGATCGCGATCGCAAGATGAAATCCGTTTGCGCCTCAATGACTTGGCGGTAGCGGGCTTCGCTGGCCTGAAGTGCGAGTTCGGTTTGTTTGCGATCGGTAATATCGATCGAGGTTCCCACCAACCTCACCACCGCCCCACTCGCATCCCGGCGCGGCTCGGCTCGAACTTCCATGTAACCCAACACACCATCCGCCCGGACGAAACGCAGATCAATTTCAAAGAGTTCATCTTCGGGTTGATCCTCGGGCCGATCCTCGGGTTGCTCTGGATTGGGTTGGCTGGCAATAGCCTGTTCTAGCTCCTGTTCGATCGCCTCGCGATCATCCGGATGAATCCACTCCGTCAAGATCGTGGCTAGGGTTGGTACGGGTTGCGACGCATCAAATCCGAAAACACGGAACATATTGTCCGACCATTCCATCTGTCCCGTTGCAATCTCAAGCGACCAATTCCCCATTCCAGCAATCTCCTGAGCTTGGGCCAGAACCGTCTGATTTTCCAGTAGCTTCGTGCGTTCGGTTTTGACTTGACGGTACAGTTCCGCTTGCTGAATGGCAATTTCAAGCTGGTCAGCAACCGCCGTCGCCAGTTCGACAATTTCCTCGCTCCAGCCAAAATGATACTGAGCCACATTCAACGAAAAGCTCCCCCAGATGCGATCCTCGATCGCCAGGGGAATCAGTAACCAGGCACCGGGAATATTGGCGGCAATTTGCCGATTCACACGATCCGTCAGGTGATCCGTATTTTCAATCCGAACGATTTCCAAGCGCTTCAACTGATCGGCAAACGGATTATTGTGATCGGGAATTTGCAACCCCAACAGGTTCGGTGCGTCCGGAGAACAGCGGTATTCCGCCTCGTGTTGCCAAACCCCTTGTTCTGGGATGTAGCGCACCACCGCACAGTCCAGACCGGGCAGCAGCCGCGCGGTCTCCGCCATCGCCGTTTCAAAAATAGTTTGTAGATCTAGGGACTGACGAATCGCTTGCAAAACACGGTGTAGCGTCTGCTCACGCCGAAAATTTTGTTCTAAAGCCGCCTCGGCACGCTTCCGATCGCTCACATCAATCATGAGCGTATCCCAGACCACATCGCCATTGTCCCTGCGTTCCGGACGTCCAGCCGCTTCCAGCCATTTAACCCGTCGGTCCGAGGGCATCACAATGCGTAACTGCTCGCTCCACAGTTGCAGCGATTGGGCCGATCGCTGAACCGACGCGACCACACGATTGAGATCCTCCGGGTGGAGCATCGCCCACAGGTTACTCGCATTTTTGGTGACCGCGTCCGCTGGCACTTCCCAGAGATCCACACAACCTTGATTCATGTAGATCACAGAATTTGACCCGTCGGTATGCTGCACATACTGAAACAAGGCTCCCGGTATATTTTCGGCCATGTTGCGAAATCGCTGCTCACTTTGTCGGAGTGCCGCTTCCGCCTGTTTATGGACATCAATATTCACCG
>RDYZ01000204.1 GCA_004293855.1 Oscillatoriales cyanobacterium
GTTTATTTTGAGCAGGAATCTGCTACGGATGTCTCGGGTGAAAAACTGTCGCAAATCCAGATTGCTTCGGAAGCAGAAGCCACCGAATATATTATCGATCGCCCTGCGGGCCGGAATCTCCAATACTTAATCTCGATCGGCACTCCGGGCGTACCAGATCCCAAAACTTTTCACAAAGTCCCTAACCGATTGCGGTTAGAATTTAACGACCTCGAAACCCCCGTTGACGACCCCGATCGCGTCTTGGCTACAATTGATGACGTACTCCAAATTATTGACTTCGCCCGCCAAATATCGGCGCACCCCGGCAAATTGCTCGTCTGCTGTCAAAGTGGCATCAGCCGTTCAACAGCCGCAGCTTTGACTGTTTGTGCTGCCCTGTTGGGCCGGGGCAAAGAACGGGAAGCTTGGGCCGTGGTGCTTGCCGCCAGAGCCCAAGCCAGGCCAAATCGCTGGATTGTGCAATTGGCCGATGAAGCTTTGGGTAGAAATGGGAAGTTATCCGATTTTAGATTTTAGATTTTAGATTTTAGATTTGGGAATAACTTATTTTCTAAGGGTTTGAAGCTTGCTTAACGTTGCATTATTTTTTTGAACTGGTATTGTAAAACTTCATTGAGTTTATAAGCAATTATAAACAATAATGGTATTATATTGTTGAGAGTGTTTAACAAGGAATACGCATAGCCCAAAGAACGGAAGTCTCAAATGCAATTAGCAGAAAGGCATATCATTAAATCAACGGAACCTCGTTTTGTCGAGATTGACCAACTAGCATTCAAGTCCAAAAATCTGTACAATGCCGCCAATTATGTCATTCGTCAGAACTTGATTTATGGATGGGGCTACGTCAATTACAACGAGATGAACCGATTGATGAAGTCTCAGGTCGCATACAAGGCTTTGCCTGCTAAAGTAAGTCAGCAAATATTGATGGTGCTAGATCAGAATTGGAAATCGTTTTTTGAAGCCGTCAAAGCTTACAAAGCTGACTCTTTAAAATTTACGGGTCGTCCAAAGTTACCTAAATACAAGGACAAGGTTAAAGGTCGAAATATCCTTATTTACACGATTCAGGCGATTAGCAGTAAACAGTTGAGAAACGGAATTGTCAAACTTTCTGGTACTGAATTTTCAATTAAAACTAAAGTCAATCCTGACCGGATTTGTCAAGTTAGGTTGGTTCCAAAATGCGATTCTTATGTAATTGAGGTGATTTACAATGCTTGTACTGAGCGTAGTCGAAGTGAACCGGAGTCCACCGCTAAAAATAACAATTTTGTAGCTAGTATTGATTTAGGACTGAATAATTTGGTGGCGTTAACTTCAAATCAACCGGGTTTGATCCCACTGTTGATTAATGGACGACCATTGAAATCGATTAACCAGTTCTATAACAAGCGTAAAGCACAATTGCAATCCCAATTGAAAGGGAGGCGCCAAACATCGTCACGCATTCAACGCTTAACTCGCTGCCGCAATCAAAAAGTAGACAATTACTTGCATCATACAAGTCGCACGATTGTCGATATTCTGGTCGCACAACAAATTGGGACGCTAGTAATTGGCAAGAATGCACAGTGGAAAACCGAGATCAATATGGGGAAGCAAACTAACCAAAACTTTGTCAGCATTCCTCACGCTCGATTAATTGAGATGCTGGAATACAAAGCTTTTTTAGTTGGAATCAAGGTAATCGTACAGGAGGAATCTTTTACCTCCAAAGCCAATTTCTTGGGCTTAGATCCAATTCCTGTTTACGGAAAAACAAAAACAGAACCTGTATTTACCGGAAAACGGATTAAACGAGGTTTGTACAAAACATCGACTGGTCAGTTAATTAATTCTGACGTGAACGGTTCTTTTAACATTCTCAGAAAAGCAATCCCAAATGCGTTCGGCGATGGGATACGTCGTGGGCGTAGTTCAGCCGAGGCGGGTTAATCCGCTCAAAGTAAAAGTGAAGGGGGAGGGAATTGAAGCCTCCCATGTCTATAAATGACTATACTTTTACCAGCTATTAATAGGAGCGATCGAATTAACTGTCGGCACAGAGAGAACTCGCAAGTGCAACAGTTAACCGTAGAAACGCGGTTTCTTTTCGTAAGCCCTAAAGTTATACTCGATTTACAGGACTTGCGGGGCTGCGATGCCAAAAGTCGATCGCTCTTAGTGCAGAAGCGCGATCGGCTGCCGCATTTGTCACATTCTGTGCTATGTATTAGTCGGATACGCAACAAAAACTGTCAAGCAATCGTCGCATTGCTGGTAGCAACACCCCAAAGCTGAGGAATCGGGTGCATTGTCAAGAGACAATATCAGCTTTGGGCTACTCACAGGCAAAACGCATCAGACAGAATTTTCTGCCTGTAAAAATTCATGTGGCAATAATTCACTGCCGGGATAAATCTTTCTTTTTTTGCCTGCTGGAGACTTTTACCAGTCGAAAAAGTAATTTGGCAACAGCCATCAACAGCCTAATTATCTATTAGACATCAACCGAATTTAAGCTTCTGCCCTGACTCGACAAGAGTTTCAGATACTTTTTCGCAGATGTCTACTGGAAAACACACAAGCTTTTCCCTTTGGAGAACTTACGAGCGTGGTAAATTTTCACAGAATACAGCGGTTGCATATGTCAAAAACAAATTTGCTCAAAAAAACACGCAACGAAGTAGGTTTATCGGTTGGTGCTTGGCAAGGCAAGGGCGAGGCAAATCCAGATTTGCAACCATTGAGCCAGCAGGAAAAAGCTGTATTACCGCAAACAAATAACCCCGAAAATAGCAATTTAGGTAAACGGATGTGGCCCTTTATTTCCGCACAATTTGCTTCTGTAGAAACCGAACCCAAACAATCATCGCTCCACAATCTGGCAAAACAACCCTCCTTGAAACTTACCAAAAACTTGTCTTTTAAGCTTGGCTGTCTGCCCATAGACAAAAAAATCAGTGGCGGGTATTTGCTAGCAATAGGAATCGGATTTGTTGGCTCGCTGAGCGGACTTACAATCGCTGAGTACCACCAAGAAAAAGGATTGAGACAACTCAATGATGCTCACATACAAGCACAATTGATCGGTAACTTTAAAGATGCAGCACTGGCGGCACAATTGCAGGGAGCACAGCTAGATTCTTTTGTAGACAATTCCCCTAAGTTGGAACTGCAAAAACAGCAGTTTATCAACAGTATTGTTAAGGCTAAAAACCTGCGGTTGCGTATCGAAAAATTTGCCGAAAGCCAACCAGCTTGGCTCGCAGCCAAGCCGGAAGCTCTCAAAACTTTACTCCAAGATTGCACGGAAAATTTAGAATCCTACGCCGATACTCTCAACTCAACTTTGCTGCAAGTCCAGCAATCGCAACTGTCGCCTCGGAAGATAGAGTCGATCCGAAAATTGTTGGCCACAGAAAGCGGAGAAGGTGCAAAACAGCTTGAGGGACACCTTCAGGAATTGAGCAAAATCCTCGATATTGCCCAGCAGCAAGAGCGCCAAGGCGGTGCAGTGATGCAGGCTGCCCAAGGAATCGAAAAGGGCATCATTATGATTAGTATGCTGCTGTCGGTAGGGCTGGCTGGAATAGTGGCTTGCCGCACCAGTAGGGCGATCGCCAAACCA
>RDYZ01000225.1 GCA_004293855.1 Oscillatoriales cyanobacterium
CGTGCTTGAGCGAAGACCGCACTTCGACAGGCTCAGTGCTCACGGGTGGATCGCGGGGGGTCAGACCTCAGAGGTTTTGAAAACCTCTGAGGTCTGGAACTTTTTCTTTTCTACAGTCACGGCTCGCTGACAGAACGCACCCTAAACGGCCTATTTCTGGGTTTATACAGATGTGGTTAGAGCTATTTCCCGAAACTTTACGTAAACCTTACATTCAGGTTATTTAACTTTAGGAAAAATTATGTCATCTTAATTCTTAACTTTATTTAAGCTTTCCCTGGACGAGATCAACTCGTGAGTATTTCTACCCCCCCTCGTTACAGTTCGTAATCTCGTTGTATTTGATACAAAGGTTCCCGATTGGGAGCAACTACGCGACGGCTTGACCCCTGGAACCAAGGCGCTGATCCTCGACCCCAACCGCGACGGCGTTGAGCAAATCAGCGAAGCCTTGGCGGGCTACCAGGACTTGGCTTCGGTTCATATCATTTCCCACGGCGAACCGAATCGCGTCTTTTTGGGCAACTCGGCGCTGGATGTGGTCAGTGCGGCGACGACCTATAGCGAGGCTCTAGAAGGTTGGAAAAATTCCCTCGTGCCGGGGGCGGATTTGTTGCTGTATGGCTGCAATGTGGGGGCGGAGTCCACGGCGAGTTTGCCGCAGGTGTTGGCGCACCTGACGGGGGCGGATGTGGCGGTGAGCGAAGACTTGACCGGTGCGGCGAGTCTGGGCGGTGATTGGGATTTGGAGGTGAAGACGGGGTCGATTGAAGCGTTGCCGGTCTTCAGTGAGATTGTGCGGGCGGAGTATGCCCACGTCCTGGCTGGTATCATCACCACCGTGGCGGGTAATGGCACGAAAGGCTTTAGCGGCGATGGCGGTGCGGCCACCTCGGCACAACTAAGACTTGCTATCGACGTAGCGATCGACAGCAGTGGCAACCTCTACATTGCTGACTTTCAGAGCGGCCGCGTTCGGAAGGTGGACACCAGCGGCATTATCAGCACCGTGGCGGGCAATGGCACGAATGGCTCTAGCGGTGATGGCGGTGCGGCCACCTCAGCACAACTATCTGCCAGTAGTATAACAATCGACAGCAGCGGCAACCTCTACATTGGAGATTCGACCGCCCGCCGCGTTCGGAAGGTGGACACCAGCGGCATTATCAGCACCGTGGCGGGTAATGGCACGGATGGCTTTAGCGGCGATGGCGGTGCGGCCACCTCAGCACAACTGGGCGGTATTACGAGCGTAACGATTGACAGCAGCGGCAACCTCTACATTACTGACGCTGGCAACAACCGCATTCGGAAGGTGGACACCAGCGGCATTATCACTACCGTGGCGGGTAATGGCACGAAGGGCTTTAGCGGCGATGGCGGTGCGGCCACCTCAGCCGCACTGAGCTATCCTCATGACGTAGAGATCGACAGCAGCGGCAACCTCTACATTGTTGACATGGAGAACAACCGCATTCGGAAGGTGGACACCAGCGGCACCATCAGCACTGTGGCTGGCAATGGCACGAAGGGCTTTGGCGGCGATGGCGGTGCGGCCACCTCAGCCGCACTGAACTTTCCTCACGGTGTAACGATCGATGGCAGCGGCAACCTCTACATTGTTGACACTATCAACATGCGCATTCGGAAGGTAGACAGCAGCGGCAACATCAGCACCGTGGCTGGCAATGGCTCGTATAGCTTTGGCGGCGATGGTGGTGCGGCCACCTCGGCGGCACTGGCAAGTCCTTTTGACGCAGTAATCGACGGCAGCGGCAACCTCTACATTGGAGATCTGGACAACTACCGCATTCGGAAGGTTGAGCCACCCCCAGGCCCTACCGTCAACCTTTCCGTGAGCGCCGCCACGGGTTCCGAAGCCGCCGCCACCGCCATCACCGTCACCGCCACCGCCTCAGCCGCCGTCACCAGTGACGCAACCGTAACCCTCACAGTAGTTACCGGCACTGGCATCACCGCAGGCGACTACACCCTGTCCCCCACAACGATTACGATCCCCAGTGGTGAAACCAGCGGAACCGCGACCTTTACGATTGTTGACGACAATCTCTACGAAACCGCAACCAACGAAACCGCAACCCTGACGATCAGCAACCCCAGCGCAGGCATTGTACTCGGCGCAACCAAAACCCAAACCGTCAGCATCACCGACAACGACCTCAAACCCAGCGTTCGCCTCAGTCCCGCCACCAGTAGCTTCAGCGAAAACGGTGGCACGACCACCCTCACCGCGACCCTCTCCAACCCCTCCGTCGAAACCGTCACCGTCAACCTCGACTTCACCGGTACTCCCGTCAGTGGCACAGACTACAACCGCAGCGCCACCAGCATCGCGATCAGCCCCGGCAACACCACCGGAACCGTGACCCTCACCGGTATTAACGATACAAGTACCACCGGCGATTTAGACATCACCGTTGAGATCAGCGGCGTCACCAATGGCAGCGAAGACGGCGACCAATCCGTCACCGCTACCTTGGAAGACAATGATATTCCCGGCGTGAGCCTCACCCCAAGCGACGCCACCCTAAAAGAAGGCAGCACAACCGACAGCTACGACATTGTCCTCAACACCCAACCCACCGCCAACGTCACCGTCACGCTCAACCTGGGAGCCGACCCCGAATTCAGCGCCAACACGACCGCCCTCACCTTCACGCCCGCCAACTGGGATACCGCCCAAACCGTCACCCTCACCGCTACTGACGACACTGACGTCGAAGGCGACGACACCGGCACGATTGCCCACAGCGTCAGCAGCACCGACTCGAACTACGACGCAGCCCTGACCGTCAGCAACGTCAACGTCGCGATCGCTGATAACGACATCGGCTACGACATTACCAGCAGCGGTGACCTCACCGAAGGCGACAGCAGCACGCAAATCATAATGTTTACTCCGGTGACGTTCACTGTAACTCGTAGTGGCGACACCAGCGGCGAAACGACGATCGACTACACTCTCAGCGGTACGGCTACTTTCGCCGAAGACTATGACGATCTGATCAACAGCGTCAACGCCGGTACGCTGACCTTTGCAGCGGACGAGACCGAGAAAACGATTACGCTCGATGTAATTGGCGACACGGCGATCGAAAGTGATGAAACGATTATTCTGACGCTATCCAATGCCGAAGACATCGCACCGGGAACCAACGCGATCGGCGATGCGGTCACTGTGACGATCAGTAACGACGACACCCCAACACCTAGCCCCAGCCCCTCACCCAGTCCCTCACCCAGCCCAACCCCAAGCCCTTCACCAATCCCCAGCCCAACGCCTAGCCCAACCCCAACCCCCAGCCCATCTTCCTCGGCAGGCAGCTCCACCGACGAGGAAATCACCCCCGGTAACGACACCATCAACCGAACCGGCGACACCGACGACATCATCGTCACCCTCAGCGGCGACGACACCGTCAACACCGGCGGCGGCAACGACTTCGTCAACGGCAACGCAGGCAACGACACGATCAACCTCGGAACCGGCGACGATATCGGCTTTGGCGGCAAAGACGAGGACACCATTAACGGCGGAGTCGGTAATGACGTGATTGTTGGCGACCTCGGCAACGACGTACTCACAGGCGAAGCCGGTAACGATGTTCTGTTCGGCAACCTCGGAATCGATGAACTATCCGGCGGTGATGGTAACGACGAACTCCACGGCGGTCAGGATGACGACCTGCTAGACGGCGGCGAGGGCAACGACTTCCTCACCGGCGAACTGGGTAACGACACCCTCACCGGCAGCAGTGGCGCAGATACCTTCCAAATCCGCACCGGCGACGGTTCCGATGTCATCACCGACTTCAACAGCGCCGACGGTGACAAACTTTCGATCCAGGAAGTCGTCAGTGGCGAAACCGGCGGTACATCGATCTTTACAGTGCAGCCCGTGGGCTTTGCGGACTTGACGATCGTCACGGACACCACCAACACCACCATCAGCTTCAACAGTGAGTTACTCGTCACGCTCAACGGCATCACCAGCCTCAGCGCCAGCGACTTCGTGTAATCACGATCCATAACTCACAAACTCGTGGCTTAATCCGAGAAAGCGGCATAATCCAGCGCGATCATGCCGCTCTTTTGTGCCAAGATCAAACCACGCATTTTTCCGGTAGCTATGGGCTTATGGGCTTCATCGATCCCCGCACCGACTTCGGCTTCAAACGCATCTTTGGCTCCGATCGCAGTAAACCAATCCTGCGAAACTTTCTGAACGCGATTATCTACGACAGCGAACCACGCATCACCGACCTCGAGATTATCGACCCCTACCAAAACCCCACCCTCTACGACCTGAAGCAAAGCATTCTCGATATCAAAGCCGTACTCGACGACGAGACGATCGTGCTGATCGAAATGCAAATCTTGCCCGTCGAAGCCTTCACCGAGCGTGTCCTCTACAACACCGCCAAAGCCTACTCGAGTCAGCTTAAACGCGGCAAACCCTACATCGACCTCCAGCCCGTCATTGCCGTCACCATTACCGACTTTGTCCTGTTTCCCGACAGCATCAGCGATTCGCCCATCAGCCGTTACAAACTCCTGGAAACCAGCACCGGCCATTGCTGTAGCGACCATTTAGAGCTGATTTTCGCCGAGCTGCCCAAACTGGCCGAACTTCCCGAACAGCTTGACAAGCAAAGTGAACGCTGGTTGTACTTCATTCAACAGGCCGGAAAACTGGAAACCGTCCCCGAGATTTTGACCGATCGAGAATTTGACGCCGCGTTTGAAATCGCGAACGAAAGCCAACTGTCTCGTGAAGAATATGAGCTGGCTGAAAAGCAGCGGTTAAAGCTACTCGATGACCAAGGACGACTCAACTACGCCATTAAGGAAGGCATCGAGCAGGGCATTGCCCAAGGGTTAGAACTTGGTCTTGAACAGGGTCTTGAACGAGGGCTCGAACAGGGTCTTGAACGAGGGCTCGAACAGGGGCGAGCAGAAGGCCGCGAGGAAGGTCGTGAGGAAGGCCGTGAGGAAGGCCGCGAGGAAGGGGCTCGGCAAGCTCGGCTGGAAATCGCTCGGGAGCTGCTGACAAGTAATAGTCCGGAGGTTGTCAGTCAACTGACGGGGCTATCGCTGGATGAGATTCGGGAGATTGAGGCGGGTTAATCGTTGCCCACCGACTCAAAATAGTTGATGTGCGGATGTTGCTAACAAATCTGGTGTTTGATGGGAATTCATTTCCGTTGGGCGCGAGGTGATCAGACGGCATCATCGATGATCGTGGGGCGGGAAGTGTCCAGCACACGTTCTGATCGGTTGCGGGACGTTTGGCAGCCGTGACTCTTCTGACAGAAAGCGGCACGATCGACTTGATCGTGCCGCTTTCTGGGTTAAAACTCCAAAAAACTCTGGCTTGCAGGAAACTAAAACCCTAATTTTTTCGTTGTGTTCTGAAGCTTTGGTCGCCACACTCCCACACAAATTGACTCAAAATAGCAAAAGTGTGATCTCGGTTTAGACCGATCGGCGACGGCGATCGCTAGGAGCTTATGCCTTCTCGGCGATCGCGACCCACTGCGATTTAGGATAAATCTCAATGTTGAATTTCCGTCTGGCAAGTATTCTGGCGATCGCTGCATCTAGCCTGGTAGCAGAGCCCGCCAATCCCGCGACACCATCACGATCACCCGATCGGGTTGAAGCCTGCGATCTGTTGGTGGTCGGGGGTGGTTTGGCCGGTTCCGCTGCGGCTTATGAAGGGTTGCTTGCAGGTAAAACGGTGTGTTTAACCGAAATTACAGACTGGGTCGGCGGACAAATTTCCTCCCAGGGAACCTCTGCGCTCGATGAACGCCCCACCCAGCGATCGCTCCTGTTTTATCCCCGTGGTTACCTCGAACTACGCCAAGCGATCGAAGACCATTACGGCTTACTCAATCCCGGCGGCTGTTGGGTCAGTAGTTCCTGCTTTATGCCCTACGATGGTCACAAATTATTGTTTGAGATGCTGAAACGAGCGGAAAAGCGGGGTCGGGGTCGTCTCAAGTGGTATCCGAATACGGTGGTCAAAGAGTTGGACTATCGTCCGAGTCCCGATCGCGGCAGCAATCGCAGTAACGAGTTGATCGACACGGCGATCGCCATCCAGCACGCACCCCAACCCGGAACATCGCCGCTGAACACCTATCCCCTATCCGCCACGATCGAGGATGCCTATCGTTACGAAGATTCGGCGAAGTTTAGTAAAACGATTATTGAATTTGTCCCGCAACAGACGATCGATACGCGCCACACACCCGAGGCCGCTCCCGATCGTGCAGTCGATCGTGCCGCAGATAGCCAGTCTGCCGATTGGTACATCATCGACGCCACGGAAACTGGCGAACTCATTGGCCTGACGGACGTCCCCTACCGCCTCGGTATTGATCCCGCCTCCTATCTAGAACCCTCCAGTTCCGACCCCGATGGCGATGAGTATTGCACCCAAGGCTTTACCTACACCTTCGCCATGGAAACCCAAGCCGAGGAGCAAACCTACGAAAAACCACCATTTTACGATCAGTACGCCCCCTACTACAGCTATGAACTGTCCCGCCTCGCGGACTTCGAGCTGGTCTACACCTACCGCCAGATCCACACCACCGACCCCGGTGGTTTTCGCCCCGGTAACGTCCGCGACTGGCCGATCTATCCCGGCGATATCTCGATGCAAAACTGGACATGGGGCAACGACTACCGCCCTGGTACGTCCGTCGATAATCTGATTTTTACGCGCGATCAGCTCACCACCACCGGCCAGCTTGAGCCCGGTGGTTGGCTCGGTGGTTTACGCACGGAAACCCTGGCACGCGGGGAAGAAAACGCGATCGGCTTTTTCTATTGGCTCGTCCAAGGAACCACCGATTCCCAGCTTGGTGATGGTGTTAAACAGCCCCAGCCTTACCACCAGTTTATGACGGGGTTTGATGCGCCCATGGGGACAGCTCACGGTCTCTCTAAGTATCCTTACATGCGTGAAGGGCGGCGGATTGTGGGTCGTCCGAGTTTCGCCCATCCCTACGGCTTCATGATTTGGGAAGTGGATATTTCACTGATGAACTATCGCAATCCGTACTATCTCGAAAATCTGGGTGAGGCTGAAGTTCGGCGACTGTGGGCGGTGTTGTCTGGACTGGATACGATCGACGTGATTTCCGGTGACCTACCGATCGACGAGGTACAACCCCGCAACCGTGCCAGCATGTATCCGGATAGTGTCGGCATCGGCCACTACGCGATCGATTTCCACCCCTGCATGACCGAAAGCCCGCCGGAAAAACCGGGCAACACCGAGCGCGAAGGCGAACGCTTCGGCCAGGGACGCGCCTTCCCGTTCCCGATTCCCCTGCGAGCAACGATCCCCCAACGCCTCGATAACCTCCTCATCGCCGGGAAAAGTATCGCCACCAGTCACACCGCCGCCGCCGCCTATCGCGTTCACTCGTTTGAGTGGTCGGTTGGTGCTGCTGTGGGGACGACAGCCGCGTTTGCCCTCGAGCGTGACATCATGCCCTTCGAGCTAGTCGATGATCTGCCCTACCCAGAACCGGAACTGGAAGTCCTGCAACGCCGACTCAATGACAATCAAAATCCGACGAATTTCCCCGACACCTCTATTTTTAACAACACATGGGATGAGTGGAATTAGTCAACGACAAGACCGGTTGCTCCCAACCCGCGTGTGAGAATGGTGGGTTAATGTGAGTTCAGGTTAAGGATTTCTTACTATTACGGCTTTCTCTCTCCTTCACGAGGGAGAGGGAAAGCCGTAACCCGAACTCACGTTATTAATCCTATTGATCGATCGTCGAGCAAGAAACAAATTTGAAGAGAGCTGAAAATCAGTTTAAGTAATACGAATATCCGGCTTTTCTGGAGGGATCTCCCGCAGTTTTGGAACAGCTTGATACGCCTCCACAGGAGCCGAACCCGCCGAGAAGGTGCAGCTTGAGAGAATGGAGTTAAACCATTTCACATGGTTGAGCTTGGCTCGTAGAAACGACGTTTTCTCAATACGAGCTTCGGAAAAGTTAGCATGGGTTAAATTCGCTTCCAAAAATGAAGCACCGGTTGATTGAATCCCTTCAACCAACTTCATCGAAAACACGATCGAAACACTCGCAAACATGAAAACCACAATGACGTAAGCCAGAGCGATCGGTGTTAATCCTAAGGAAAAATTACGATAAGCGCGATACAAACCCGCCACGGATAGATAAAATGTCGCGGGCAGTGTTGCCGCCCACAACCAAGCCAAAGCGGGCGTATATTTATACAACTGGGCAATGATAACCAGCATGACCGACAACATCGACGCAGTGGCAAAAGCGCTGTTATTGAAGCGTGCAATCAGTAGCACTAACAGGGTCGTCCCGGCAGTTACCGAGGCCGATATCAGCTTTCGACGGGTTGTATTCTGGGTATGCCCAATCCGAGCCCGCTGGAAATTAGCCCCCGAAAGATTCGCTTGTTTAAAGCTGCAATTGTTAATGTATGCGTCACTGAAATCAGCTCCGGCAAGATTTTGACGATCGAAGGAGAGACCGACAAGCTTGGCATTGGCAAAGTTATGACGTTTCGGTTTTGACATAGTTATAAAAGGTTTAGATGTCAACAGAAAAAGCTAAGATTATGCACTGGAAGGTATAGATAAAGGCTCAATATAAAATCGCTACGAAATGATAATTCGAGCTTTCTAAGCTAGACGAATTCCATCGAAACGGTCATGAATAATCACCACTCTAACAGAAACCATAGGATTGCTAGGGACGGAAGCTGGGTTTAGCCTATTATGCCGAGACGGCGGTTCGTAGGAAATGGGTATCTAGTTTAAGTGACGTTTTGTAATGGCTACGGGGGGGGAGTGAAGGAGTATTGCAACGGGATTTGTCTTGATCGGACACCGTGTTTTTACTGAATCTACAGCGAAGAACCCTGAAGTTCCCGATATTTTATCGACATTCAGTCGAGGTGAGCTCTGTTGTCTGCCTGTAATGTAGGCCAGTGTTAACCAAAAGTTCTACACATCCTGAAAAATCGTGACATTTTCGGACATTCTTTCCATTTCAGATTAGTGCTGTGAACCGTGGAAAATTTAGCGCCGTGAATGGCGTCTGCAACAGCCCCGATCGGAGAGGGGAAGAACTTCGATCGGCGTGAAACTCGAATGCTAGAGGAATAAACCTGAAATAAATTCACCCGCTTGGCTTATTTTGTTTACTATTCTGACCTTTGCCAGCATTTTCAGACCTTAGTTCATTGATTGAGAAATTATGAGTGATACCAGCGCGACGGGCTATCGCATCGAACGGGATTCGATGGGTGAGCGTCAAATTCCCGATACGGCCTACTACGGCATTCAGACCCTACGGGCGATCGAGAATTTTCCGATTAGCGGTTTGCGTCCGCTGCCAACTTATGTTGAAGCCTTTGCTCTGATCAAGAAAGCAACCGCCATCGCGAACAGTGAACTGGGTTGCATCCCGTCGGATGTGGGCGAGGCGATCGTCAAGGCTGCCGATGAAGTCTTGGCGGGTCAGCTTCACGATCAGTTTGTTGTGGATATTTACCAGGCGGGGGCCGGTACGTCGCACCACATGAATGTGAATGAAGTGCTGGCGAACCGAGCCCTAGAACTGCTTGGTGGCGAAAAGGGTGACTATCAGCGAGTCAGTCCGAATGATCATGTGAATTATGGTCAATCCACCAATGACACCATTCCAACGGCGATTCGGATTGGTGGGTTGCTCGCGCTCCATCGCACCCTATTCCCAGCGATCGAAGCGGCGATCGCCACCCTAGAAGCCAAGGCCGACGAATTTCAAGACATCGTCAAATCTGGCCGCACCCACATGCAAGACGCCGTGCCGGTACGCTTGGGCGAAGTGTTTCGAGCCTGGTCGGTCATTGTTCGCGATCACCTGCACCGCCTCCAGTTTGCCGCAGCGGATCTCAAACTGTTGGGTCTGGGCGGAAGTGCCACCGGTACGGGGCTGAATACCCATCCGCAATACCGCTTTCGGACGGCTGAGTTGCTGTCGGACTACATCGGCCAGGATCTCAAGCCTGCACCGCATCTGATGGCTGCGATGCAGAGCCTTGCGCCGTTTGTGGCGGTGTCCGGTGGTTTACGCAATCTCGCACAGGATTTGGTCAAAATTTCCCACGATTTGCGCCTGATGGATTCGGGGCCGAAAACGGGGTTAAAGGAAATCCAATTACCGCCCGTGCAGCCGGGATCGTCAATCATGCCGGGGAAATATAACCCGGTGATGGCGGAAATGACCTCGATGGTGTGCTTTCAGGTCATGGGTCACGATAGCGCGATCGCCCTGTGCGCCCAGGCAGGACAGTTGGAACTCAATGTGATGATGCCGCTGGTGGCCTTTGATTTGATCCACAGCATCGAAATTTT
Organism: Oscillatoriales cyanobacterium; assembly: GCA_004293855.1. Classification (GTDB taxonomy): domain Bacteria; phylum Cyanobacteriota; class Cyanobacteriia; order Cyanobacteriales; family Geitlerinemataceae; genus RDYZ01. The sequence goes on from RDYZ01000225.1 coordinate 10,436, forward strand.
GGGTAACACGATCGCCGCTTTGACGACCAAGTGTTTGGCGGGGATTGAACCGGTGCGCGATCGGTGTAATGCCTATGCCGAAGGTAGTTTAGCCCTGGTTACGGCACTCAATACCCACATCGGTTATCTCAATGCGGCAGACGTGGCCAAAGAGTCCCTAGCCACGGGTAAATCCCTGCGGGAAATCGTCCTGGAAAAAGGGTTGATGGATGAGGCCACGCTGGCACAGGTGCTGGATTTGGACAAGATGAGCCAGATGCCCACAGCGTAATGGCGAAGGACGGGGGGCGGGTCGATCGTCCAAAACTGAGCGAAAATTGCACCCTTGGGAGCCGATAGCATCCCCAAGCTAGCCCCTAAACATCCCAAAGGCGCCTCCAAGCCTTGTCCCAGCGGCAAGGCTTCGGTGTTGCCTGCGTTTTTGTATGATGTCTTTGATGTCGATAGTTCTAGGGATAATGACCGGGGTATCACGTGCCTCAACGATGATTCGACAACAATTTTGACCACAATGCAGAACCGCAACCGCAATCTCGATCGCACTCTTGATCGCTCAGACTAAACCCGGTGCAGGGCGATCGCCCGCTGGCCTCCCAACTCATACACCGTCCATCCCGTCGCCGACGATCCTCGATGTCCCCTCCAGCTCCCCAATATCGACCGTCCTCCTATCAAACGCGCAATTACAGCGCCTCGCCCGCAGGACAGCAAGCGATCGCGATCGCCCTACGGAACACTCGAGAATCCGATATTGTCGCTCTGGCGCAGCAATTTTTTTACAAAAACCGCAATCACTCTCCCTTGGAGCGACCGGTGTCGGGTTGTTCGATCGCCAGTTTTCGACGCTTTCGCCGTGGTAAACGGGTTCGCTGTTTTGTGGAATTTTGTCAAGCCTTGGGATTAAACCCGGTGGAGATTTGCGCGGAACCCATTGCCCCCAAGTTATTACCGGAACTCGCCAGTCAGGGGGGAGATCGTCTAACCACGGCGAAACATACCGTTTGTCTGGGACGTGAGATGGAGATCGGCCAGATTGAAACTGCATTGCGATCGGGATCTGCACGGCTCTACATCCGGGGAGCGCAAGGTGTGGGCAAAACCGCCCTAGCGGACGACGTTATCCAGACGATCGCGCCGAATCTGGCGATCGCCCGACGGATCACGATCGCGGTCAAACCCTACGACAACCTGGGATCACGTCAAATTCCCCGCTGGCGAGCCCAGCGCTCCCTGGACTGTATCGAGCGCGAATTAGCCCGAGCCTGTTCCCCGGTGCTCGGTCATGGGGCGATGCCGCTGCCGCGTGATGTTCTCTTCACCCGGCTGGCGGCACAACCCACGCTGTTGGTGATTGATGACCTGGATCGGGTGGACGATCTCGATGCTGTTCTCGGCTTGGTGTATGGCTTACCCGCGAGTGTGCAAGTGGTCGCCACGGGAACCGCCCCCTTGCCGATCGAACGGGTGCTAATTCTCGAACCCCTATCCCGTCCGGCGATCATCCAATTGATCGATCACTGTTGTGCCGATCGACACGTGACACTCTCACCGAGCGATCGGCAGTGGTTACAGGCGGTCACACGCGGTTTTCCGGCAGCGGTGATCAAAGGTGTTGCCCTGCTTGCCGAATTGGATCACCTCCCGCGTCAGCCCATTCTCCATCTGCGGGATAACTGCCTCATGAGCTACATTCGGCTCGGCTTCGATCGCCTGTCACCCGACGCCCAAACCGTCGCCGCCACCCTCAGTTTGTTTCCTCAGCCCACCTCCCTAGAGGCCCTGGCCGAAATCACCACGATTCCCCAGCCACGTTTAACGGCGATCGTCCAACAGTTACATCGCCTCAATCTGGCTCGTTATAACACCCAGCAATGCACCTGTCATGCGTCCCGGCTCGAACGCGATCACTTTACCCAAGCCCTCCAAACCCATCCCCAGCGCGATACCCTGCTGCAACGCTGGCTCGATCGCTACCGTCGTCGGGCGACCCAGCTCACCCCCGACGACTGGAAAGTGTGGCAAGACTACAGCTCGATCGATCGCGAGTGGGACAACTGGTTGGCGGTTCTGGAATGGTGCATCCACCATCAGCACTACGATCGTGTCTGTGAGCTGTGGTCTGGGTTGCGGGGCTACACCAATTTACGGGGGTACTGGCAAGAGCGACTGCACTGGCTGGACTGGGTGATCGCGGCGGCAGAAGCCCGAGGGGATTTCCTCGCCCTAGCGAAATTCTGGCGCGATCGCGCCTGGACTCTCGCCCTGACCGAAGATCGCCACCAGCGCCAGCAGGCGGCAGCGGGATTTCAACAGGCGATCGCCCTGGCGCAACAGGCACACGCTGTCGCTCAGGCCGAAACGGCTAATCCTTCCCATCCAGTCGATCCACGCTGGCTGGAATTTCGAGCAGAGTTAGCCCTAGAACAGGCGGTGCTCTGCCTCGAGGATCAGGATCTAGACGGCGCACACACCCGCATTCTCCAGGCACGTGCCGATCTCAATCATCTTCTTGATCGCGATCGTCCCACCGCCTCGTCCCTACAATGGCAACGCCAAAGCCTACGCGCCGACTACTACGAAGCCGAAATCTTCTTTAATCGTCAGGAGTATGCGCGTGCCCGAGAAGCCTATAGCCGCGTTCTCAAGCGGGCGCGGGATCTCGGTTGGTCACAATTTTGTGCCTACAGCACCAACTGGCTGGCGGATATTGCCCTCTGTGAGCACAGTTACGAAGCGGCGGAAACCTGGCTGAAACAAACCCACGGCTATCTGGCTGGACAACGGGATTTTCGTTCCCTAGGGTTTTATCACCAATCCCTGGCACGGGCCTATGCCGGACGCGATCGTCTCGAAGAGGCCCATCACTCCGCCCGACACGCGGCCAATGCCTTCGCCCAAGTGGGGTTACTCGATCGGGCTCGAACCCTGTTAGATGAGTTTAATCTGGCCTAAACGCTCATCAACGCTCACCGCTGATGGTATGGTGAGACCCCCCGGCCACAGGCTCCGAGTTGCCGTGCTGAACCCAGGGAATGGGGCGAGTTTGGCCGCCCGATCGCCATACCATCGGCCCCGGTCTCAATCTGAAAGTGATGGTGAAGGAGGCGTATCGTGTCCGTCTCGGATGTGGTGCTGAGTCCGAGCGGTGAGGTGGGCTCACTCAAGGGTTGATGGTCAACGAAGCGACCAAATAACGCGAGGCAGTCGCGGCGATAGCGTGAGGTATCCAGAATGTGCGCGTGCCAAACCTGGTCGATCAGAGGGGTCGGAACCAGTGCCCGATCGGGATACAGATCCATCAGACAAAGAAAGTAGCAATAGTGCTCGATCGCGATCGTCCAGAGTCGGCGGTTGTCAGGGCTTGGTAAAAATTGGATTAGCTCGACAAGACCCAGGGCTGTACAACGCTGGTGAAAGTCCTGAATACGTGCCCGCAGGGCGGGAGTATTGGAGAGGGCGGGCCAGGGCTGCGCCGATCGGGTTGTGATCACGATCGGCTGATCGTGTTGACCAACACCGCCACAAGGGGTGCGGTGCAGGGGTTGAACCGGAACAAAAGTGGAAGGGGTTGTCAACATCATCCGTAAATCCCATAGAAGACACTACGGATTTATCAGGGGATTGTGAGAGTTTCTTGAGGCTCAGAGCAATTCTAGTGCGATCGAATGGATGCGCCTTGCCCACTAACGATTCGCTCAAACCCTCACACTGACAGGGTTTACGTTGCATTGTCCCCCATTTTTTAGACCAGAAAATCCAGCCCCGCTCCGGTGATCGCGGTCTTGGATCAGCGGCGATCGCCCCGGCGAAACTCCAAACCCCAAACCGAACCCAAGGTGGAGATCCATGAGGCACCTCTGATCGAGATCACACCCTAACGTAGATTTGCGTCTATCTCGAAGCTCGATCCATCTCATGACGATCCCCGACGACGATCGCCGACAACCCGGCCTAAATTATCGAAAATGGTATACCCACAGACCGGGGATACATCGACTCATTCGTGCACCCAATACCCAATTCTTCTTCCCCCAGTCATGTCTTCTAATGATCGGCCCAGTGTGGACCCTCCGGATTCTGAAGCGCATCACACCAACTCTTCCTCTTCTGCTCCTGATATGTTTAACCAAACTTCCCCCTCGCAAATTGAAATCGATCTCACGATTTCCAACTCCACAACCAGGAGTAACCGCTCCAATCTACCCCTCCCGTTATTTGCCATTGTGTTGGGGATCATCTCCCTGCTGACGATTGTGACCTCTGTGATCTGGGTGAGTGGCATCATGCAAGACCAGACCGATCGGACCTCGAACCCACCGACACACTTCTGGGAAAATTAGAGTGCAGTGTGTCAGACGCTGTTTCTAAAGTCGGCTCAATCCCTTACTCTGGATGGGATTCTCTCCTTTCATCGAACGACGCTGCGATCCTGAGCAGCGGTTTCTCGACGATCAGGACTGACACATGCACCTGTGAGAACCAAATGAAACCGTGGGTCATCCACCCCGACGAATTCCCCTCTCGTCCTGTGGGTATCCTGTCAGCTTCGGCAGGGTTTGAATGCCCGGTGGTCGTGGCTTGATACCTGCCGTTGATTGACGGTCAAAGGTCTTAGATCCAGTCGATTTCTCCCACCCGTTGATGCACTCCGACTCTGTTTCCCCACTTTCTCCGTTGCCTTCATGAGCGATTCCCAACCCTGGTACGGTACGCTTGAGCTGCATTACCGCTCTGACACCGAGTCCGATCGCCATCGCACCCGTCTGATCCGCTCCCGATCCACCGCCCCATTCAAAGTTCAACGATCCTTCTATCCCGAAGCCAGCGGCATTTGTCATACCGTTGCCCTTCACACCGCAGGCGGCATCGTTGGCGGCGATCGCCTCAGCCAACAGGTGTATCTCGAATCGGACGCCCACGTACTACTTTCCACCCCGGCTGCCACGAAGGTTTACGGCAGCCGGGGACGATCGCTGCGATCGCCAAACGGGATCGAAGCCTCGCAGCAGGTGTCGATTCAGCTTGCACCGGGAGCCTACTTAGAATGGCTACCCCAGGAAACGATCGTGTTTGAGGGAGCCGTCTTTCAGCAAGATCTACGGGTGGATCTGGCCGCCGGGGCGACCTGGTGCGGCTGGGATATTGCTCGGTTTGGCCGAACGGCGCGGGGCGAAGGATTTGCGCGGGGAACCTGGCGATCGCGTACCGAGGTATGGCGCGACGGTGTTCCGCTCTGGATTGATCGACAGGTGCTTGACCTCGAAGCCGATCAAGCTGCCTTGATCGATGCCGCCGATCAGGGTGCTTGGGTCGATCGGGCTAATGCCGCCGATCTCAGGGATCAAGATACCTGGCAAAGCTACCACGGCCTCAATCAGATGCCCGTTGTCGGAACCTTGCTCTGGATCGGCACACCGATCAACTCCGATGCAACGTCGGAACTGATGGATAAGGCCCGATCGATCTGGCGCGACCTAGACCCCGGCGACGGCTCAGAAGCCGGAATGAGCACCACGATCGATGGAATCGTCTGCCGTTACCGTGGTCGTTCGACGAGCAAAGTGCGACACTGGTTTACGTCCGTCTGGCATCTCCTGCGTACCACCCAACGCGGCCAAACGGCACACTATCCGCGCATTTGGTAACTTCCCCACCGGCCATGCAACTTTCCCCCCAAGAAAAAGATAAGCTGCTGATTTTCACCGCTGCCCTGGTCGCAGAGCGGCGACTTGATAAAGGTTTAAAGCTCAACTACCCCGAAGCGATGGCCTATATTTCCGCTGGCATTTTAGAAGGTGCCCGCGAAGGCAAAAGCGTCGCCGAGCTGATGGAATACGGGACAACGCTCCTCAGTCGCGATCGGGTGATGGATGGCATCGCCGAAATGATCCATGAAGTGCAAGTAGAAGCAACCTTTCCGGACGGGACAAAACTTGTCACCGTCCACGACCCCATTCGCTAACCCCCCATCCCTCAGAAAAAAACACCTCGATACATCTGAATGTGTCCATCATCAGCATCGAGGTGTTTTTCGGTTTGATCGCAGGTTGTAATCCGCGACGTGTGCAGCATCACACGTTTAGCACGATCGTTTAGACACTAACGGCAACCTTGCCACTTTTTGCCGTCAAGCGATTGTAGGTGGTACGCATCTTGAGACCGACAATCATCTGGAACAGACCCGTGCCATCGTTCGCACCGGGATAGTCTTTATGCTTCAGCAGGAGATGAGCCAGCTCACCGTGGTACTTGGCCGAGGTATTGCTCAGGTGGCTTTCGACGTAGATCATCTCTTCCAGATTGTCGAACTTACCATCCACTTCCACGACAGAAACATCGTGACCGTAGTAGCTGTCCGGCCCAGAGAATAGGCGAATGCCAGGGTAAGAACAGGTCAGTTTGCGACCGCACGGCGTCCAGTGAATGGTCGAACCTTCATCGAACAGATAAACCGGCTCCAGACCTTCCACATCATTCCGCTGAATGAGGCGAACCCGCAGGGTTTTGTGCTCTTTGTCATCATCGAGCAGCTTGGTCGGCAGAATTTGAACGACAACATTCGCGTGTTGTTTCTGCGGATCGATGTAGGCTTCAAAGTCGGGGCGGCGAGCTTCGATCGACGCCAACACATCCTCGTAGGTGTGGCCCCGCTCGGCCATATCACGTTGGATTTTCCAAGCGATTTTCACTTCATCGCTAATGTCGAGATAGACACTGAAGTCGAGCAGTCCGCGTACCCGTTCGTCATAAATCGGGTGTAGACCTTCGATAACAACGATGTGATTGGGATCGATACGCTCTGGAGGATCAAGTTCGCCAGTCTCGTGGTTATAGATAGGCTTCATGATGGAGTTGCCTTCCTTCAGCGCCTTGATCTGTTCGTACATTAGATCAAAGTTGTTCGCCTTTGGATCTAAGGCGGTAACGCCTGCGGCTTTACGTCCTTTCCGATCAAGGCTGTGGTAATCATCCAGACAGATGATGGTTACCATTTCCTCTCCGAACAGATCGTACAGTCGGCGTAAGAACGTCGATTTACCGCATCCGGAGTCTCCGGCAACGCCAATAAGAACCACGCGATCTGGCTTCGTGCTCATGTTGTTCCTCTAAAACGATTTTTTGTCTACTAGCAACTCAAGTCGAGCAAGCTGAACTCAACCTCTTGGGATGCTGCCCCAGAGTCCGCGATCTTGTCAGGGATACGCTTAGTACTCAGTATTCGGAAGTATTTATCCGCATTGGCCGCATTGAGCCGACTCCGTGGAGTGGCGGGTTTGCGACCCGGTCAGTGTGGTTTGATTGCAGTCAATCTGATTACATCGACCGTACTATACGTTGGCTTGTCTGTTAAGCGTTTAGTCTTAAGTGTGCGATAAATTCTACCAAAAGGGGATCGACGCTACAAGGGTGAAAAAGCGGGAAAAAAGACATCGATCAATCCCAGAATCTGACAGCACAATTTGGGCAATTGCGACCTACGATGTTTTCTTGCCTGCGAATGTCCCGAAAAACGGATGGAATCCTGGGATGAATCCAGTTCTCACGATTCTGTAATCCCAGTAACAAAACGTTGACAAAGGCAATATCTTTGGTGTGGTAGTGTCGTTGGATGAAAGCGTGTCCTCGCCCAGCACTCTGCGATTTCAGCCCAGATTTCGTGGTGATATCGCTGAGTCATGCGTCCTACACTCAGCCTTTGTCGCTGACGGCCTTTCCGGCTGTGTGGCGCTTCAATGACCATGTTTCATGACTTATTCCGCCGACCATCACGCACCCAGCTCAATGACGTACTATGTCTGACCTTCCGTTTACGTTAGATCAGCTCCGGATTCTGAAAGCGATCGCATCGGAAGGGAGTTTCAAGCGTGCTGCCGACAGCCTCTATGTGTCACAACCAGCGGTCAGCTTGCAGGTGCAAAACCTCGAACGCCAGCTTGATGTACCACTGTTCGATCGAGGTGGACGGCGAGCACAGTTAACCGAAGCGGGCCATCTGCTCCTGAGCTATGGAGAGAAGATCCTAACCCTGTGTCAGGAAACCTGTAGAGCGCTGGAGGATTTGCAAAATCTTCAGGGGGGAACGCTCATTGTCGGAGCTTCCCAAACGACGGGGACGTATCTGTTACCGCGTATGATTGGGGCGTTTCGCAAGTTGTACCCGGATGTGGCGGTACAGCTCCACGTGCATTCCACCCGGCGCACCTCCTGGAGTGTGGCGAATGGGCAAGTGGATTTAGCGATCGTGGGGGGCGAAATGCCGTCGGACTTGCAGGAGTCGCTGGCGGTGGTTCCCTACGCGAAGGATGAGTTGGCCTTGATCTTGCCGGTGTCGCATCCGTTGGTGAAAGCGGAGGTGATCGAAAAAGAGGATTTATACAATCTGCAATTCATTACCCTGGATGCCCAATCGACGATTCGCAAGGTGATTGATCAGGTGCTATCCCGCAGCGGTATCGATACCACGCGACTGATGTTTGAGATGGAGCTGAACTCGATCGAGGCGATCAAGAATGCGGTGCAGGCCGGTCTCGGGGCGGCGTTTGTGTCGGTCTCGGCGATCGAGAAGGAACTTGAAATGGGTGTGCTGCACCATGCCCAGGTGGATGGTGTGGTGGTGACGCGGACGCTCAACGCGATCTATAACCCGAATCGCTATCGATCAAAGGCGGCGGATGCATTCATTCATGAGGTGCTACCGGAGTTTGCGACGGAAGCCATCGACCCAGAATCAAGTCTGTTTCGCCATAGTTCGAGCAGTAAGCGATCGGCTCGCAAATTAAAGCGAACCTAGTGAAGGTTACGCCGTTATGGCGACGTCAGGACGGAGGGGATTGCAACGGAGGTTAATGTGGGGCAAACGCGGGTGAATTCGACCTTTCCCGTTACCCATTCCATTCTGTCAGTCCCAGCGCTGCTGGCGAAAATCACGGCGGATTATGCGATCGATCCGCCGATCGACGGCCATTTACTTCAGCTTGGCCTGAACGATACGTTTCGGCTGCGGACACCGGCGATCGCCTATATCGCGCGGGTCTATCGTCACGGCTGGCGCAACCGCGCGGCCATTCTCTACGAGTTAGCCGCGTTGCGACACCTTGAGGCGCGGGGGGTGAAGGTGGCCGCACCGATCGCGCGTCGGGATGGG